>NZ_JBAMDH010000039.1:0-55270 GCF_036961685.1 Massilia sp. DD77 | reverse complement strand
GCGGTGGCGCCAGCGGAAGCTGGTGTTGCGGTGCACCTCGACCGCCTTCGCGCTTGTCCGTACGCTCTTGGCGTCGAGCATGCTGCCGAGGTAGCCGAGCCACTTGGCGCGGTGGCGCAGCCGCGACAAGGGCGTGCCGCTCAGGGTGTAGGCGGGTCACGGTGCGATGCATGAGCATCTGATTGGACGCGTCGGCAGGAGACCTGCCGACCCTACGATGGTGCGGCTGCGCATGTGCTGCTCACAAGGGCAGGAAGGCGACTTACATGAAACTGTGCACGGGCAAGGCCCCCGCCTCCTTCACGATCTCGTAGCAGGCGCAGGACGCCGCCGCCAGGCCCTTCGGATCGAGGATCTCGATATTCCCCCGGCTGTAGTCGATCAGCCCCTGCTGCTGCAGCGCGCTGGCGGCCTTGGTCACGCCCACCCGCCGCACACCCAGCGCGTGCGCCAGGAACTCGTGGGTCAGGTGGAAGCGGTCGGATTGCAGGCGGTCGCGGGTCACCAGCAGCGAGCGCGCCAGGCGGGCTTCGAGCACGTGGAAGCGGCTGCACACGGCGATCTGGATCGCCTGCGCCAGCAGCTGGTCGGTGTAGCGGTACAGCACCCGCTGCAGGGCAGGATTGCGCGCCACCTCCTCGCGGAAGTGGGCGCTGTCCATGCGGCTGGCGCTGCCGGCGCGCTGCACGATGGCGCGCACCTGGGTGGTGTCGTGGCCCAGCGCGACGGTGGCGCCGAGCATGCCTTCACGTCCCACCTGCCCCACTTCGAGCGTCATGCGGCCCTCGGCCACGCCCAGCAGCGAAATCAGGCAGTCGTGCGGAAAATAGATGTGCCGGATCGGGTCGCCCGCCTCGCACAGCACTTCGCCAACCTCGACCTTGACCGGGTCAAGGGAAGGCAGCATCTGCGCCAGGTCCTGGGGCGGCAAGGCGGCAAGCAGAAGGTTGCTGTGGTGCCCTGCGACCTGCGGGGGCACAGCAAAATTCATCGTGTCCTCGTGATGGGATTTCATGGGCTGGCTGGCACCGGTGTCGGATACATTTGCAAACAATTTAGGCCAGCGTAACGGCCCATCCCGAGCGAGTATGTACGGTGACGCACGGAAGTGCAGTTCGTTCCTAGAGACAATGTTTGCTCGAATAGGCGAGCCGCGCCCCGCCCTCCCGGCGGCGCCGTCTTCTAGATCCATGGAAAGGACAAGACATGAACAACACACCGACCACCCCGGGCGCTCCGGGCTCACCCCTGCGAGGCCGCCACCATCCGCTGATGATCCTGGCCGCGCTCGCTGTCCTGCTGTTCTGCCTGGTCGGCACGGCCGCGATCATGGGCTGGATTCCCTCGTCGGTGGGCGGCACCGCCAACCGCCAGCTGAGCGAGGCGGACCGCATCGCCCTGGCCGCCAGCCTGCCGCAAGGCGCGCCGCAACCGGCGCCGGGCGTGGTGCCGATGGCGCCGGCCCAGCAGGCCGCAGGCGTGGCGCCCCAGCCTGCGCCACAGTATGCGCAAGGCTACGCGCCAGAGACCGGCGCGCTCACTCCGGCCCAGCCCGCGCCGCAAGCCTATGTCCAGCCCCAGCAGGCGCCAACCGTGATCCATCCTGAACCGGTGAGCAAGCCGGCCAGGAAAGCCACCCAGGTGGCCGCCGCGGACAATGGCCGCGAGTGGTGCTCGAATTGCGGCAACGTCGAATCGGTGCGCGCCATCAAGCAGCGCGCCGAAGGCAGTGGCCTGGGCGCAGCCGGCGGCGCCGTGCTGGGCGGCCTGCTCGGCAACCAGGTCGGCAGCGGCAGCGGCCGCCAGATCGCCACGGTGGCCGGCGCGGTCGGCGGCGCGGTGGTCGGCAACCAGGTCGAAGGCAATATGAAGGCCACCACCAGCTACGAGATCCGGGTGCGCCTGGACGACGGCAGCTTGCGCACCTTCCGCCAGACCAGCGCGCCGCAGTGGCGCAGCGGCGACCGCGTGCGCATCGTGAAAGGCCGCCTGCGCTCGGTCGCCTGACACGCCACGGTCATTGACCGCCCCGCGCGCGACCCAGCCCGCATGGCTAGCACATGGCCGGATCTCCGCAAGGAATTCGGCCAAATATTTTCTTAACTGCAATGTGCGGCAGCGCACGGAAGAACTGCTGAGCTACCCCGAAAATGGATCCACGCTGAAACAAAGTGGCGGTGCGGAAACAAAAACAACGGGGAGAGAGCATGAACAGCCTGGCGTGGATCGGCATCATCATTTGGGGAATCGTATTGACCGGCTTCGGCCTCCTGACGGCGACACCGCCGTCCGAGACCGGCGGCCCGGTCCAGGCGCACGATGTGGTGTTCCTGGTCGCGGGCGGCCTGCTGACCTGCCTGATCGGCATTACCGGCCTGATGGGTCTGATGGGATGGATCCCTGGCTTGCGCGAGGAAAAAAGTTGCGTTTAATGTACGCCATCGAACGGTGCTCAAGCACGGCGGCAAGCATACTGGAATCACAGCGCGCACAGCGCAAGACTCTCAGCCGAGGAGGCCATTATGCTTTACACCATTGCCGTTATTCTCATCGTTCTCTGGCTGCTGGGCCTGGTGACTTCGTACACCATCGGCGGCTTCATTCACATCCTGCTGGTGGTCGCGGTCATCATGATCCTGGTTCGCCTGATCAGCGGGCGCGGCATATAGCGCAGCTATAACGCATGCCCGTTTACGCATGCCCGTTTTTGTTAGACCAATCCGTTTCGCGGTCGCGCCTGGAACGGGCGCGACTCCGAAACGGATTTTTATTTGAGGAGACTTCTATGCATACTACCCTGACCAAATCGGCCGTCGCCGCAGCCCTCGTGGCCCTGACCGCTACCGGCTGCGCCGACATGAGCGCCACCCAGCGCGGCACCGCGACCGGCGCCGGCATCGGCGCGGGCCTGGGCGCCATCATCGGCGGCACCACCAGCGGCGGCGGCAGCGGCCGCGCGACCCGCGGCGCCGTCATCGGCGGCGCTGCCGGCGCGGTGATCGGCAACATCTGGTCCAAGCGCATGGAAGCGCAAAAGCAGCAGATGGAACAGGCGACCCGCGGCACCGGCGTGCAGGTGACCCAGACCCAGGACAACCGCCTGAAACTGGAAATCCCGAGCGACGTGTCCTTCGACACCGGCCGCTCCGACATCAAGTCGAACTTCCAGCCGGTGCTGGAGCGTTTCGCCCAGACCCTGCAGGAAAACCCGGCCACCACCGTGACCATCATCGGCCACACGGACAGCACCGGCACGCCGGACATCAACCAGCCGCTGTCGGTGGACCGCGCGGCGCGCACCCGCGACTACCTGGCGGCGCGTGGCGTGAACCCGAACCGGATCACGATCGAAGGCCGTGGCGAGCGCGAGCCGATTGCGTCGAACAACGACAATTCGGGTCGGGCGCGGAATCGCCGCGTGGAGATTTATGTGGCGGAGCGGGCGCAGGGCTGATTGGCCTGTTCGCACCTTCGTTGCATCGGAAGCCGCCGGGTGGAACCGGCGGCTTTTTTATTTCCACCGGCCCCAAAACCGTCGTCGGCGCCAGTGGCGCGTATGACGGTTTCGAGGTTAACGACCGGCGAATGATGGACCTGTGCGCGGTCATCCGGCACGTATCGGTATCCTGATCTGAACGAATCCAGGAGTCCCCCATGCCCGACGATCCCATCCGAATCATCCAGGAAACCACCCTCTCCGATCACCACTTCCCCCTCAAGCAGCTCACCTACGAACAGCGCCGCCGCGACGGCAGCTGGCAGCGCGAGACGCGCGAGGTGTATCTCAACGCCTCGGGCGTGGCCGTGCTGCTGTACGACCCGGAGCGCCGCACGGTGCTGCTGACGCGCCAGTTCCGGCCCGGCGTACGCATGGCGGGCGACGACGGCTTCCTGGTCGAAGTCCCGGCCGGCATGCTCGACGACGCCGACCCCGAAGCGCGCATCCGCGCCGAGCTGATGGAGGAAACGGGCTTCGAGGCGCGCAAGCTGCGCAGAATCATGACCCTGTACGCCAGCCCCGGCACGCTGACCGAGCAGGTCCACTACTTCCTGGGCGAATACGGCCAGGCCGACAAGAAGGAACAAGGCGGCGGAGAGGAAGAGGAAGGCGAGGACATCGAAGTCCTCGAGATGGATGTCGGCGAGGCGCTGCGGCAGGCCGGCACGGGCGGCATCCGCGATGCCAAGACCGTGATCCTGCTGCAGGCCCTGCGCGAAGAACTCAGGACGCTTCGGTGAACGCCAGGTAGAGCTCGCGCGCACGGCGCGCCACCGGGCCCGCTTCGAGCGTGCGGCCCTCGTAGCGGGTGCATGGCGTCACCTTGCCGTAGTTGCCGGTGCTGAAGATCTCGCGTGCGGTCGCCAGTTCCTGTGGCGCGACGATGCGCTCTTCCACTTCCACGCCTTCCTGCGCCAGCAAGGCGATCACGCGGGCGCGGGTGATGCCCGCCAGGAAGGTGCCGTTCAGGGCCGGTGTCACCACCTTGCCGTCCTCGGTGACGATGAACAGGTTCGAGGACGCGAATTCGGCCACGTTGCCGGCCGCGTCCAGCATGATCGCCTGGTCGAAGCCGCGCTCCTTGGCTTCGCGCATGGCGCGCGTCGAGTTGGCGTACAGGGCCGAGGCCTTGGCGTCGGTCGGCGCCATGGTCGGCTGCGGACGGTGCAGGGTCGACAGGCAGCTTGAAAAGCCGGCGAAGGGCGGCAGCGGCGCGTCGAACAGGGTCAGGGCGAACTGGCTCTTCTCCGGCACCGGGATCAGGAAGCCCTCGGAACCGAAGACCAGGGGGCGGATGTAGAGCTCGGCATCGGCCGGGAACTTCGCCACGCCTTCGCGTACCAGCGCCTCCATCTCGTCCACGCTCAGCGGGCAGCGCAGGCCCAGCTTCTCGCTCGATGCGATCACGCGCTCCAGGTGCGGACGCAGGTCCGGCAGCTTGCCGCGGATGGCGCGCGCGCCGTCGAACACCGAAGAGCCCAGCCACAGACTGTGGTCCATCGCGCCGTACAGGGGAGTGTTGCCTTCGGCCCATTGGCCGTTGAAGTAGGTGAGGTACATGTGCTTCCCGCTAAGTAACAAAATCAGCCCAGTGTATCGGCTTCGCGCCCCGTCCGTCCAGTCGGGCCTGGCCGTCAATACTGTTCAGCCGGCTTACTGTTCGTTGCCGAACCATGTCGACCGCCACCCTCGCGTACACTGGGGCTTTCCAACAATGTTGTCTTCCATGCTAGCCATTCTCGAACGGATCGATCCCGACAGCGGAGACATCGGCCTGCTGGTCCAGCTGGTCGAGCGGCTGCGGCCGCGCTCGCGCTGGCTATGGCAGCAGCCGGACGATCCCGTCCAGAACGTCCGCACCCTGACCCAGCTGCTCAAGGGGAATCCGGCCCAGGCCTGGGCCCTGCGGCGCTATGTCACGACCCTGCTCGAACGGCGCCGGCATACCAGCCTGTACAGCGACATCGGCATCCTGTCGAACGACGGTTTCGTCACCGAGCTCAAGCGGCGCGTGACCTACCGCTTCCTGCCGCCCGCGCTCGACGACCTTTACTTGTCGGATGCGCTCGACCAGGTGCTGTACCGCGAAGACGATTACGAATGGATTCGCGAGGTGCCCACCGCCGACTGGCTGGAACTGTTCGACGTGGTGGCTGACGCCCCGCCGCCACACGATGCGGCGCCCGACCGGGCGCGCGAGCTTACCCTGATGGGCCTGCTCGACGCGATCCGCACCCTGTCCTGCCGCATCTGCGCGCTGGGCCTGGAGCCGCGCCTGGTGCACAGCTACAGCCAGATCGAGGACTTCGACTCGCCCTTCCTGATGCAGAACATCGAGGTCAACCGCTACCTCGACGAATACGGCCGCTACCTGGACGGCCAGATCGGGCAGCCCGAGGACGCGCGCCACCTGCTGGTGATGCTGGACCAGTGCGAGGAAGTGGTGCTCAAGATCCGCCGCGGCGCCCTGTCGTCCGGCACCAGCGTCGCCCTCACCTACCTGCTGGTGGCGCTCCAGCAAAGCCTGGACCGCCTGCACAAGCTGCTCTACCTGGTGGACCTCAGCGGCGAGCTGCCCTCGGCCTCCACCATCGACCTCGATGCCCTCGCCACGAATGCGGCACGCCCGGCGGAACCGGTGGTCAGCGACCGCCGCCTGGCCGCGGTCGACCTGGCCCAGGAACTGATCGAAGCCCACAACACCAAGTACCGCATCCGCGGCCTGCTGCGCGACAACATCGACCTGCTGGCGCGCAACGTGACCGAGAACGCCAGCCGCACCGGCGAGCACTACATCGCCGAGAATCGCCGCGAGCTGCGCCAGATGCTCAATGCCGCCGCCGGCGCCGGCTTCATCATCGCCACCATGGCGATGATCAAGATCCTGCTGGGCGGCCTGCACAGCCCGCCGCTGGTCCAGGCCTTCCTGTTCAGCATGAACTATTCGCTCGGCTTCGTGCTGGTGCACATCCTCCACCTGACCATCGCCACCAAGCAGCCGGCCATGACGGCCCAGCGCATCGCGGCTTCGCTGCACCGGGCCGAGAACGGGCGCGGGGTCGACGTCGAGCGCCTGGCCGAACTCGTCAACAAGGTCTTCCGCACCCAGGTCGTCGCGGTGATCGGCAATGTGATCGTGGTCTTCCCGATGGCCCTGGCGATCGCCGAGGCCTGGGTTTACATGACCGGCCATCACCTGGTCGATCCTGCCAAGGCCCGCTTCATGCTGCACGAGGTGGATCCGATCCACAGCCCGGCCGTGTTCTATGCGGCGATCGCCGGCGTGTGGCTGTTCGTGGCCGGCCTGATCTCGGGCTACTACGACAACAAGGCCTTGTACACCCGCATGGGCCAGCGCGTGCGCCAGCTGCGCGGGTTGCGCCGGCTGCTGGGCGCCGAGCGCCAGGCGCGCTTCGCCCAGTATGTCGAGGACAATCTTGGCGGCCTGATGGGTAATTTCTTCTTCGGGATCCTGCTCGGCACTACCGGCACCGTCGGCTACCTGCTGGGCCTGCCCCTCGACATCCGCCACATCACCTTCTCCACCGCCAACGTGGGCATCGCCCTGGTGGGCCTGGGCTACGAGCTGACGCCGGCCCAGCTGGGCAATGCGGCCCTGGGCATCTTCTTGATCGGCACCGCCAACTTGCTGGTGAGCTTCGGCCTGGCGCTGTCGGTGGCGCTCAGGGCGCGCAAGATCCGTTTCAAGCGCGGCATCCTGTTGTTGCAAGCCCTTGGCCGGCGCTTCGCCTATTCGCCTGTCGAGTTTTTCATCGGCCCCAAGTTCCAGACGCTGCCGCCACCCGATCCGCTGACCCTGAGGGGACCGAAATGAACACCACCCGTTTTTCCGCATTGTTCGCCTGCCTCGCCCTCGTCGGCGTCATCGCTTCCTGCAAGAGCCTGCCGGATGCCGAACGCCTGCCCGACCAGCCCGGCAAAACGACCCCGACCGTGGCCACGCCACGCGGCTCCCTCGACAAGAACAAGGCCGCGGCCCTGCTGGCGCGGCGCTGGGCCAATGCCACGTCCGACCTCAAGCAGCTGGCCGTGCTCGAGGAACAGGCGACCGGCGTGCCCCTCATCGCCGGCAACAAGGTCGACCTGCTGTTCGACGGCCCGGCCACCATCCGCGCCATGATGGATGCGGCGCGCACGGCCACCAGCTCGATCAACCTGGAAACCTATATCTTCGACCAGGACCCGGTGGGGCTCGAATTCGCCGACCTCCTGATCGAGAAACGGCGCCAGGGCGTGGTGGTGAACATCATCGCCGACGGCGTCGGCACCCTGGCCACCCCCGGCGAATTCTGGGACAAGCTGCGCGCGGGCGGCCTCAACGTGCTGATCTTCAATCCCGTGAATCCCACCCAGCGCCCCGGCAAATGGCAGCTGAACAACCGCGACCACCGCAAGATCATGGTGGTCGACGGCAAGGTGGCTTTCACGGGCGGCATCAACATCAGCGAGACCTATGCCAACAGCTCGCTGTTCCGCTCGCGCATGAAGGCCAGCACCGCCAATCCCGACAAGGTGGGCTGGCGCGACACGCATATCCGCATCGAGGGTCCTGCGGTGGCGGCCCTGCAGTACGCCTTCATCGACAACTGGGTCAGCCAGGAAGCCGGCGAGCTGCCCAAGGTCGACTACTTCCCGCGCCTGGCGCCGGCCGGCCCCAAGGTGGTGCGGGTGCTGGCCACCACGCCGGACCGCGATTCCGAGATCTACAAGGCGCTGCTGCTGGCCATTAACGAAGCGAAGAAGTCGGTCCACATCACGGCCGCCTATTTCGTGCCGGACCAGCAGACCGTGGACGCCTTGACGAGCGCCGCCAAGCGGGGCGTGGACGTGAAGCTGGTGCTGCCCGGCGTGTCGGACCACGACTTCATCAAGTATGCCGGCCAGTCCTTCTACGACCAGCTGCTCAAGGGCGGCGTGCGCATCTACCAGCTGCAGGTGGCGGTGCTGCACGCGAAGACGGCCGTGATCGACGGCGTGTGGTCGACCATCGGCTCGGCCAATATCGACCGCCGCAGCTTCATCCACAACTACGAAGTCAACGTGGTCGTGCTCGACCCGGCCTTCGGGCGCGACATGGAAGCCGCCTTCAACGAAGACCTGCGCGATTCCAAGGAGGTCACGCTCGAGCAATGGCGCCGCCGGCCGTGGACCGACCGCATCCGCGAAATGCTGTCGCGGCTGACGGAGTACTGGATCTAGGGCCCCTTCGGTCTTGGAGCGCTTGACAAAACCTTCAGGGCAAGGGAGGCCGCCCTCCGACGCGGAGTCGAAGACAGCACGACTGTACGGCGAGACGACGCAACGCAGCCATGGAGGTGTCGTTACGCGCTCTTAGCGCGGATAGACGAAACCGGTGCGGATATCGGTCGGCAGCAGGCGCTGGCCGTCGCGCACCATCAAGCGCTGGGGCGGCTCCTCGCCGGCCAGCGCACGCCATATGACGGGGAGCCCTTCGCCCTTGCGCACCAGCTCGTCGCTCCTTTCGAATACGTTGACGCAGCCGGTCGCCGCCAACAGCGCCTGCACGATGCTCACCTTCCACAGGTCGACGCCGGCGGCGTTGAACTGGCACACCAGGTAGCCGGCCGTCCCGCCGTAGCTGTGCACCAGGAGGCCGGGCAGGCCGTCCTTGTCGCCATCGATCACCAGGGCCAGGGCTTGCGGATCGGCGCCGCGCACCGCGGGGGCACGCCGCGCGACCGCCGCCTGTACGCGCCGCTTCATCATCGCGTGGTCGACCGGCTCGTCCTCGCGCAGGGTCCAGACACGCGCTGCGATCTGCGACCTGGCGTTATAGGCCGCGCGCGCCAGGAACTGGCGCGACGAGGACTGCACGAGCGCGGTCGCGCCGGGCTTGTTGCGCTCCTGTGGCCGGCCTTCGACCCTGTCGATGGCGGAGAGATAGATCCAGGGATCGCCGGACAGCAGGCTTTTTTCCTTGCCTTGTTTGATGGTAATGATGAGCATATGCAGGCTTCGTTTTCAGGAGCCGAATGATACAGCACGGATTTGCCGCCCCGGCCCACCCGGGCTTCGTCCGTCCCCGTTCAGAGTCCCGCGGCCAGCATGCCGTCGATGTGCGGGGTCCAGACGCTCCCGTTGCGCATGAACTTCTCCGTGTTCACCACGTGAAAATCCTTGTGCACGACGTCCCAGCCGTAACGGTCGATTTCGACTTTCTGCGGTTCGACCCGGATCACGTTGAAGGAATTCACTTCGCCGCGTCCGCGGGTCGAGGTCGCGGTGCCGGCCTGGACCACCAGGGCCGCGTATTCGCTGATCTGGTAACGCTCGGCCGTGCTGCCGGCGTGGCTGGCGTGCATGTGCCCGGCCAGCAGGATGTCCACGCCCGATTCCGCGAACACCTTCATCGCCATCGGCGCGCGGTCGACCAGGTCGCGCTCTTCGAAATGATCGGGCAGATCAAAAGGATGGTGGGTCACGACGATGCGCGTGATGCCGGGGTCCAGCCCCGATAGGCACTTTCGGATGCCCTCGATCTGGCGATGGCTGACCCGTCCATCCTTGATGGTCAGCGAGCGCGCCGTGTTCACGCCCAGCACCGCGATCTCGTCGTCGATGAAGACCGGGTCGAGGTCGTCCGTGATGTAGCGCTTGTAGCGGGCCAGCGGCAGCACGAAGCGGCGGAACACGTTGTACAGCGAGATGTCGTGGTTGCCCGGCACGATGATCTGCGGTCCCGGCAAGGTGTCGAGGTAGGCGCGCGCCTCCTCGAACTGCGCGGGCCGCGCGCGCTGGGTCAGGTCGCCGGACACCACCAGCACGTCCGGAGCGATGCGCTCGATCAGCTCGCGCAGCGGCGCCAGCAGCGCGTGATCGACACGGCCGAAATGCAGGTCGGACAGGTGGACGAGGGTGCGCATCGGTTCTCCTTGTTCAAATCTCCTGGGGCGGCGCGCCGCCTTCCAGGCGCCGCCGGCGCGCGGCCCCGCGCCGGTTGAAGGTGGCCGCGGCGCTGATGCAGATCGCCAGCCAGCCGCAGCCCTCGGCCGCGGCCGCCAGCACGTCGGACAGGTAGTGCGCGCCCAGGTACATGCGCGAAAAAGCCACCGTGCAGATCATCATCGCGGCCAGCACGAAGGGCAGCACCCTCCCCGGCCAGCCGCGCGCGTGGCGCGCCGCGTAGCAGGCCAGCAGGCCATACAGGCAGGTGGCGGCCATCGCATGGCCGCTGGGGAAGCTGTAGGTGCTGAGGGTGAGGATGGGCTCGGCGAAGTGCGGCCTGGCGCGCTCGAAGGTGTGTTTCAGCGCCACGTTGAGCAGCATGCCCCCGGGGACGGTGGCCACCAGGGCCACGATCCAGTAGCGGTGGCCGCGCCGGTACAGCCAGAGGCCCGTGATCGCCACCAGCGCGAGCATGCCGGGCGTGCTGTGGACATGGGTGACCAGCATCAGCGCATCGCGCACGAAGCCGCCCTCGCGCGCATGGGCGTGCAGCCAGTTGGCGACCTCGAGGTCGAGCTGGGTGATGGGGGCGCCGGCGACCACCGCGCCGGCCAGGCGGGCGAACATGGCCATCGCGGCCAGCAGCATGGCCACCCCGACGGTGAGGTGGAGGCCGAACTCGCCTTCCGGCGAGAAGCGCGCGGCGGCGAAACGGTGCAGACGGGGGGCGATGTTGTTCAGCATGCTGCGCGATATGGGGCCTATTGGCGAAAAAACCACAAAAATATTTTTTTACTGTATGCCCACACAGTACTGTGGACACATACAGTAGTTGTTGCTATTCTTCACTCATCAACAACACGCAATAAAAAGGAAAAACGCCATGACCACTCTGAACAGCTCCTTCGGCCTGGAATACGCACCTGTCCCTTTTATGGTCCGCCTCGGCCGCCGCGAGATCCTCGTCACCCGTGACTTCCGCAAGCGCTTCTACGCGGTGAACCCGATCATCGAGTGCGACACCGGCATCGAAGCCGGCCACGTCGAGATCCTGCTGTTCCGCCGCTGGCTGCTGATCCTGTCGAAGGCGCACTAAGCAGGCTCTAAGCGGGCATTCGGCACCACACGGTGCCAGATCGCGCCGCCAGGCGGCGCGTATGAAAAAACGCATATTGTTAGGCGAAACTATTCGTTCTCTTCAGGCAGGCCGGGACTCTACTCTAGCGTTTCCGAACCCACCGAAAGACAGAACATGTTTCGCAAAACAATGATCCGCTTGCTGGCAGTCCTGACGCTGCTGGTCCAGCCGGCAGCCTTCGCGGCCGATGTTACCCTGCTCAACGTGTCGTACGACCCGACGCGCGAACTCTACCAGGACTTCGACAGCGCCTTCTCCCGCCACTGGAAGGCGAAGACGGGCGACAGCGTGACGGTCAAGCAGTCGCACGGCGGCTCGGGCAAGCAGGCGCGCGCCGTGATCGACGGCCTGCAGGCCGATGTCGTCACCCTGGCGCTGGCCTATGACATCGATGCTATCAGCGAACGTGGGCTGGTCGCGCCCGGTTGGGAAAAGCGCCTCGCCTACCGCAGCGCGCCCTACACCTCGACCATCGTGTTCCTGGTCCGCAAAGGCAACCCGAAACAGATCCGCGACTGGGGCGACCTGGTCAAGCCGGGCGTGTCGGTGATCACCCCGAACCCGAAGACCTCGGGTGGCGCGCGCTGGAACCACCTGGCGGCCTACGGCTACGCACTGCGCCAGCCGGGCGGCTCCCCGCAGACCGCGCGCGACTACCTGGCCAAGCTGTACAAGAACGTGCCGGTCCTCGACTCGGGCGCCCGCGGCGCCACCACCACCTTCGTCGAGCGCGGTATCGGCGACGTGCTGCTGGCCTGGGAAAACGAAGCCCTGCTGGCCCTGCGCGAGCTGGGTCCGGACAAGTTCGAGATCGTCGCCCCGTCGATCAGCATCCTGGCCGAGCCGCCAGTGGCCGTGATCGACAAGAACGTCGACAAGAAAGGCACGCGCAAGGTCGCCCAGGCCTACCTGGAATACCTGTACAGCGACGAAGGCCAGGAAATCATCGCCAAGAACTACTACCGCCCGTCCGTGGACCGCTTCGCCAAGAAGTACGCGACCCAGTTCCCGAACATCAAGCTGTTCCAGATCGCCGAACTCGGTGGCTGGATGCAGGCCCAGAAGGCGCACTTCGCGGATGGCGGGGTGTTTGACCAGATTTACCAGCCGGGGCGGTGATTTGCTCTGCAACTCTGCGGCTTAAGCTCAACCTGCCAACTAAAAACCGTCGATAAACAGAACGGTAACCCATCGGCCGGACAGGTCGAATCGCGCTCGCCCCCACCAAAGTAAACCTTGAAATCCCCCCATCGGCCACGAAGTGACTAGTTCGTCAACTCATGGCCTGCCCCGCCCACGGCGCCGCGGCAGTCCTTCCACCCCGCAAGGAAAGGATTCCGTCATGTCAGTCAAACTCCGCAAGCTCAACGAACAGGTCATGGTCATCACCGGCGCCACCAGCGGCATCGGCCTGACCACGGCGCGCATGGCCGCCAGCCAGGGCGCCCGGCTGGTGCTGGCCGCGCGCGCCGCCGATGCCCTCGACGAACTGGCAAGCGAACTGCGCGCGCGCGGCAGCGAGGTCGTCACCGTGGCCGCCGACGTCGGCAGCCCAAGTGACGTCGAACGCATCGGCCAGGCCGCGATGGAACGCTTCGGCCGCATCGACACCTGGGTCAACAACGCCGGGATCTCGGTCTTCGGCCGCCTCGAAGAGGTCGCGCCCGAAGACCATCACCGCCTGTTCCAGACGAATTTCTGGGGCGTGGTGAACGGCTCGCTGGAAGCGGTCAAGCGCATGAAGACGCGCGGGGGCGGCGCCATCATCAATGTCGGCAGCGAAGTGTCCGACCGCGCGATCCCGATGCAGGGCATGTACTCGGCCTCCAAGCATGCGGTGAAGGGATTCACCGAGTCGCTGCGCATGGAACTGGAAAAGGAAAACGCCCCGCTGTCGGTCACCCTGATCAAGCCGGCGGCGATCGACACCATGTTCGCGGTGCACGCGAGGAACTACATGGACAAGGAACCCGCCCTGCCGCCGCCGATCTACGCGCCCGAAGTCGTGGCCGAGGCCATCCTGCATGCGGCCCAGCACCCGAAGCGCGACGTGTTCGCGGGCGGCGCCTCGGCGATGATCTCGGCCGGCTCGCGCGCCATGCCGCGCCTGTTCGACCGCTACCTGCGCGCCACCATGTTCAAGCAGCAGAAATCAAGCGTCCCGACCCAGCCGGGCCGGCGCGACTCCCTGCATTCCCCGAACCCGGCGCACGAGCTGCGCCAGCGCCAGGGCATGCCGGGCCACGTCCATGAACGCAGCCTCTACACCTCCGCGAGCATGCACAAGAAGCCGCTGCTCACCGCCCTGCTGGGCGGTGGCGCGCTGTTCGCCGCCTGGTCACTTTCGCGGCGGCTGGCTCGATAGGAAGTCGGTGTCCTCCTCGGTCAGCGGCAGGTCGGGGATGGACTCGATGTGGTCGGTGTCGATGTCGGCGCCGTCCTTGACCACCGTGTCGCGGCCGGCTGCCGCGCGTTCGCCGGTGCCGCCCACGTCGCTGTCGCCCGAGAAATTGGCGTCGCCGACGTCGGGACCGGCGGTGTCGCCGGCGTGGCTCGCTTCCATGTCGGAGGTCGTGCCGCCGTCGAAGTCGAGGATCTGCTCAGGATCGAGATTGCTCGCGAAGCCGGGGCCGCCCACCACGTCGCTGCCGGTGTCGGAAATGTCGCTCGGCCCGAGCGCGTCGATGCCATGGCCCTTGCCCAGGCTGCGGTCTGGGCGTTCCGGGAAGTTGTCCGGATCAAGTGTGCTAGTACCAGTCATGATGCCTCCAGTAGATGATCGTTGAACCATGGAGACAGCGTACTGAAATTCGCACGACAGCGGCGCAGCGCAGGCAAGGGCCGCACATCTGCTGCCCAAGTGAAACGAACGCCTCAGAATGCGCGCCGCATGCCCACGTTGACGGCTATCCCGCTGCCCGCACGCAGGCCGGGCGCCGGCCCGTTCAGGTGCTGGATGCGCGAACACGCGGCATAGAAATCCATCCGGCGCGACACCGCATAGCTGGCTCCCACGGCGATCTGGCGCGCGTCGTTGTTGGCCAGGTCGCGGTCATTCTTGCGGATATAGGAGGCGAGCAAGGTGGTGGCATGGCCGATTGGCACGGCCACGCCGGCCAGCACGTCGCGGCTATTGGTCGAGGGCGTGGTCGCGATGCCGGCGCCGTAGGGATTGTCCGGGTTGAACAGCGGCGAGCTGCCCCAGCCGCGGCTGGCGCTGTAGGCGGCGTAGGCGGTGCCCCAGCCGAAGCGCATGTTGGCGGCAACGATGGAATTCTTGGCGGCCATGCTGATGCCGACCTGGTCGTAGCGCGTGACCTTGGCCACGTTGCGGTTCTGGTGGGCGGCGCGGATGGTCAGCGGACCGGCGCGGAAGCCCAGCGACATGCCCCAGGCCCGGCCCGAGGGCGAACCGTCGATGTCGCCCTTGCCCCAGGAGGAGCCGGTCGACAGGCCGGCGAAGCGGCCCTGGTAGCTCATGCTGTCGTCGGCGCGCGGGCCGACGGGAATGGCGGCGGCGCCGGCCAGGCCCCCATGGAAGGGATCGCCGACGTCGTTGAGCGTCGTGAAGTCGATGCCGTACTGGCGGCCGACGCTGAGCGCCCCGCCCGCGTCCCCATCCTTGCGCGCAGTCGCGCGCTCGTCCGCGGTTTCCACCGTGAAGATCGCCGGCGCGTCCTGGGCCGCACGGGCCTCAGGGCGCACGCCCTCCCTGCACTTGTCGGTGCAGACGTATTCCTTGATCGCCTTGGCGCCGGCAGTTCCCGGGGGAACCACATCACTCTGCGCCGCGGCGCAGGCCGCGCTCCCTCCGAGCACGGCACATGCGACGATTGACATTTTCATGGCGTCATCCCTCTCTGACGTTACTTTCCGTCTGTTTGGCGAGCCGATCTGTCTAATACCTCACATAAAACACAGAATACGCCGAATGGTCCGGACTGGCCAGTTGTCGCGCCCAACTATCAAGCTTGATGTACGTTCGGCACCGTACAATGGGCTGGCGAAAAACCACCACGACAAGGACATCCATGAGAAACGCCGGCCCGCTTTCCCTCCTGATCCCGACCCTGGCCCGGACCCTGACCCTGGCACTGGCCCTGGGCGCCGGGTTCGCGCCGCTCCAGGCGTCGGCCCAGCAGGCGGCCAGCCCGGCCGCGGCCGAGCACGTGGCCTGGTCGCGCAATGCGAATATCTACGAGGTCAACATCCGCCAGTACACGAAGGAAGGGACCTTCCATGCCTTCGCTGCCCACTTGCCGCGCCTGCGCAAGATGGGCGTCGACATCCTGTGGCTGATGCCGGTGCATCCGATCGGCGTGACGAACCGCAAGGGCACGCTCGGCAGCTATTACGCGGTGCGCGACTACAAGGACGTCAATCCCGACTACGGCAGCATGGACGACTTCAAGCGCCTGGTGAAGCAGGCCCACGGCCTGGGCATGCGCGTGATCATCGACTGGGTCGCCAACCACACGGCCTTCGACCACCCCTGGACCGTCGAGCATGCCGACTGGTACCTCAAGAACGAGAAAGGCGAGATCTACCCGGTCACCTACCTGGAAGGCGCCGAACCCGAGTACTGGACCGACGTGACCGGCCTCGACTGGAAGCAGCCGGGCCTGTGGAAAGGCATGGCGGACGCGATGGCCTTCTGGGTGCGCGAGGCCGACATCGACGGCTTCCGCGCCGACGTCTCGGCCAAGGTGCCGCTGGCCTTCTGGGTGCAGGCGCGCGCCGAGCTGGAGAAGATCAAGCCGGTGTTCATGCTGGCCGAGGCCTGGCAGCCGGACCAGCACCAGGCCTTCGACATGACCTACGGCTGGGACACCCTGGGGCTGTTCAAGGACATCGCCAAGGGCAAGGCCGACGCCAGGGCGCTCAAGGACTTCCTGGCCCGGCCGAAGGTGGCCTACCCGGACCATGCTTACCGCATGCGCTTCACCAGCAACCACGACGAGAATTCCTGGCACGGCAGCGATACCGAGCATTACGGCCCGGCCTTCAAGGCGATGGCGGTGCTGGCGGCGACCCTGCCGGGCATGCCGCTGATCTATGGCGGACAGGAGGCGGGGCTCGGCAAGCGCCTTGAATTCTTCGAGAAGGATCCGATCGACTGGAAGAATTATCCGCATGCGGACTTCTATGCCGGGCTGCTGAAACTCAAGCACGGGAACCGGGCGCTGTGGAACGGGCAGTACGGCGGCGGGGTGGAGGTGCTGGAGACGGGGAACGACAAGGTGTTCGCGTTCCGGCGCGAGAAGGACGGGAATGTGGTGGGGGTGACGGTCAACCTGAGTGGGGTGAGGCAGCAGTACAGCTTGCCCGGCAGCGCGGGCAAGCTGGCGCTGGCGGCGTGGGCTTACAAGATCGCCGCGCCGAAGCAATGACGCGTAGGGTTGGCGGCTCTGCCGCCAACCCTACCGGCGCAGCCGGCTGAACGCCACCGGCTCCCATTCCCGCAGCGCCAGCAACAACCCGGTCCCTTTGCGCTGCGCCAGCGGCGCCGCCAGGCTCTCCTCGTGCAACTGGGCGAAGCGCGTCCGCAACTGCCGCAGCTCGGCGCGCAGCTTGGCCTGGGCGCTCTCGGTCAGCATCCCGTGCGCGAAATCGAGCGGCTCCCCCGCCTCCCCGAAGGCCGCGTCGAGGAAGTCCGGCATCCCCTGCTCGCGGAAATAACGCCGGATCGGCCCCTCCGCCAGCCAGTCGAAGTCGCGCGCGACGTTCAGGCGGATACGGTTCCCCGGCAGCAGGGTGATCAGCCGCAGCCGGTCCAGGCGCAGCAGGTATTGCACGCATTCCGCCTCGCTCAGGCGGTACACGGCCTGCATCTCGGCCATGCTCCAGTGGTTCAGCGCGCACACCGACACCAGGAGCAGCTTGGGGTCCGATACCAGCTCGCCCTCCTGCTCGGCGCTCAGGGTGCGCAGGCGGCGCTGGCCGTCCTGGGCTTCCTGGGCCAGCTCGGCCAGGGTAAAACCGAGCAGGTTGCAGACCTCGACCACGCGCTCGAGCGTGAACTGCTCGGTGGCGAACAGGCGCTTGACGCTGGGCTCGGACAGGCTGAGGGCGGCGGCGACGTCGCGGTAGGTCATGCCCTGCAGCTTGAGCTGGCGCTTCAGGGTCTGGACGAGCAGGCTGATTTCGGACATGGGAGCCGCCGCCGGCGGTGGTGGAATCGATGCCAGGATGGTAACAGTCCTGTTTACCCGCCGGCAAGCTGGCGGTTCAGACAGGTACCGCCGCCAGCGCCACCTTGTTCTTGCCCGCGCGCTTGGCCGCGTACATCGCATGGTCGGCGCGCGCCAGCCAGGCGTCCAGATCGGGCTTGTCCTGCGGCTGGTGGATCGCCACGCCGATGCTGGCGCCCACCCGCACCGTGGCCGAGCGCAGGCGGAAGCTTTCCTGCACCCGCTCGAGCAGCTTGCGCGCCGTGTCTTCGGCGTGGGCGGCGTCGGTCAGCATCTCCAGCACCACGACGAATTCGTCGCCCGCCAGGCGCGCCACCATGTCGGTCTTGCGCACGGCCTTGGACAGGCGCGCGCCGAACTGGCGCAGCAGCTCGTCGCCTTCCTCATGGCCGTGGGTGTCGTTGACCGCCTTGAAGCCGTCCATGTCGATGAACAGCAGCGCCGCCGGACGCGTGACGCGCTGGGCGCGCGCCATCGCTTCGGGCAGGGCTTCGAGCAGGGCGCGGCGGTTCGGCAGGCCGGTCAGCACATCACGTAGCAGCAGCGCCTGCAGTTCGGCGGTGCGCTCGGCCACCGCGGTCTCCAGGCTTTCGTTCATGGCCAGCAGCGCGCGCCGGCTGTCGGCTTCGCTGCGCACCAGGTCGCGCAGGGTCGAGGACAGCACCTCCGCTTCGTGGAAGCCGCCGACCAGCGGAATCGGCGGCGCTTCCACACCCTTGGCCGTGGCCTCGGTGGCGCGCTCGATCGCGCGCCCCAGCTCGTCCATGGGCCGGCTCAGGCGGCGCGCCAGCAGGCCGGCCGAGACGGCCAGCGCCAGGGCCAGGGCCGCGCTCCACATCAGCATGCGGCGCTGCAGGTCCTTGGCGCCTTCCATCGCCTTGTCCTCGACCTGGCGCACCAGCACCGACCAGCGCAGCGAGGCCGGATCGTCCAGGTCGCCGGTGCGGCTATAGCCCGTCACATAGGCGCGCCCGTCGGGCCAGGTCTCGCGCAGCGAGCCGGTCCGGCCCTGGCGCGCGGCGTGCAGGCTGTTGGTTTCGAGTTTCTGCTCCACCAGTTCCTGGGGGCCGAGCAGCACGGTGCCGTCGTCGCGCACGACGAGGATCTCGGCGCCGTAGGCGCGCAGGGCCGGCGTGAGCAGCTCGCGCGCGTGGCGGCGCGCCCACTCCCAGCTCAGGTGCATGCCGAGCACGCCCTGCAGCCTGCCGTCGGCGCCGTAGACGGGACCGGACAAGTCGATGAAGCGCCAGGGGTCGGCGCCGGCCGGCAGCAGCTTGTCGAGCAGCTTGGCCGGATGGTAGTCGGTGGCGCGCACGCCGTGCTGGCCGGCCTGGAACCAGGGCCGCGCACTGACGTTGGCGCCTTCGAGCAAGGCCTTGGTGGAGACGGCGACCGTCCCGTCCGGCGCGGCGATGCCGATCCAGGCATAGTCGGGGAAAGTGCGCTGCAGGCTTTCCAAGGCCCCACGGGTGGTCGCCGGGTCCTGCCCCTGCCTGACCGACGACAGCTCGGCCAGCAGGCGGGCGTCGCCGGCGGCCTGCTCCACGATGCGGTTGAGCGAATCGCGCATTTGCCAGGACAGCTGCTGCAGGCGCAGCTCGGCTTCCTGCCCGGCATGGCTGACGGCAAAGTGATTGACCAGCGCGAGCTGCAGCGCGACCGTCAAGGCGACGGTGGCGCACACGGCGAGGGTCATCAGGCTGGACAGCCGCAACTTGGAAAACTTGCCCTGCATAGTATCGGTAAACACGGAGGAAGGGCCCGATCATACCTGCGAACCAGGACAGAAAAGTCATGCAGATCGGAATCTTTTATTACTGAAGAGTTATTTTGGCGCAAAAGCAACACTCTCACCAATATTCACATGGCGAGGATATGCGTTTCCGCCGCTGTGCTAGGCGGGGCAGGCGCGCTCATTGCGGTTCATACAGGATCGATCATTAATCGACATAAAATAATGATACATTAAGCGGGTACATTATTGATGCGACGGGAATAATATGAGCACCCACATGGACCGCTTCCAGGAGATGCACATCTTCGTCCGCATCGTCGAGCGGCGCAGTTTCAGCGCGGCGGCGGAAGATCTGCAGCTGCCGCGCGCCACGGTGACGAACGCCATCAAGCGCCTGGAAAAGCGGCTTGGCGCCCGCCTGCTCGACCGCACCACCCGGGTGGTCGCGCCCACCCTCGACGGCCAAGCCTATTATGAGCGCTGCGTGCGCCTGCTGGGCGATCTGGCCGAGATGGAAAGCGTGTTCTCGCGGGCCGCGCCGGCGGGCCTGCTGCGCGTGAGCGTGCAGTCGACCCTGGCGCGCCACGTGGTCGCGCCCGCCCTGCCCGGTTTCCTGGCGCGCTACCCGGCGGTCGAGCTGCGCATCAGCGAGGGCGACCGCCTGGTCGACCTGGTCCGCGAAGGCATCGACTGCGTACTGCGTGTCGGCAACCTGCAGGATTCCTCGATGGTGGGACAGGCGCTCGCCCAGCTGGACCAGGTGACCTGCGCCAGCCCCGATTACCTGGCCCGCTCCGGCCGTCCCCAGGCGCTGGAAGACCTCGACCGCCACGAAGCGGTGAACTTCGTCTCATCGGCCACCGGCCGTCCCTATCCGCTGGAATTCATGCAGGGCGGCGAACTGCGCCAGCGCACCCTGCCCGGTTCGGTCACCGTGACGGGCGCCGATATGGTCACGGCCTGCGCCGTCGCCGGGCTGGGCATCGTCCAGGTGCCGCGCTACCGGATCGAGGCCGAGCTGCGCTCCGGCGGCCTGGAGGTGCTGCTGCCCGAACTGCCGCCGCCCACCCTGCCGGTCTCGGTGCTGTATCCGCAGAACCGCCAGCTGTCGCCACGCGTGCGCGTCTTCGTCGATTGGCTCAAGACGGTGTTCGCCGGCTTCGACCCGGCCAAGGCTCCGGCGGCAGGCCACCCGCGCCGGCGCCAAGATTTCCATTGACGAGCAGGCAAGCCCTCTTTACGATCCAGCCATCCCCCGCAGACCAAGGACAGGAGACATCCGATGCCCCGACACCGCACCGCGCCCCTTACGATGTTAGCGGTCACAGCCGCGTTCGCCCTGCCCCAGATGGCCCAGGCCGCCAGCGGCCCGGTGGTCGTGATCGACACCGGCAAGCTGGCGGGCGCGGTGCAGGACGGCGTGGCCAGCTGGAAGGGCATTCCTTTCGCCGCGCCCCCGGTCGGCGCCCTGCGCTGGCGCGCGCCCCAGCCGGCCGCGTCCTGGGAAGGCGTGCGCCAGGCGACCGGCTACGGCGCCGACTGCATGCAGCTGCCCTTCTCCAGCGACGCCGCCCCGCTCGGCACCGCGCCCAGCGAGGACTGCCTGTATGCGAACGTGTGGAAGCCTGCCAAGGCAAAAGGGAAACGCCTGCCCGTGATCGTCTGGATCTATGGCGGCGGCTTCGTCAACGGCGGGTCCTCGCCTCCAACCTATGCCGGCGCGGCGCTGGCCAGGCAGGGCGTGGTGCTGGTGAGCTTCAACTACCGCCTGGGCCGCTTCGGCTTCTTCGCCCATCCGCAGCTCACCCGCGAGAACGGCGATGCCCTCCTCGGCAACTACGGCTTCATGGACCAGCTGGCGGCGCTGCGCTGGGTCAAGCGCAACGTGGGCGCCTTCGGCGGCGACGCGGCGAACGTCACCATCATCGGCGAATCGGCCGGCGGCATGGCGGTCAACGCCCTGCTCACCTCGCCGATGTCCGAAGGGCTGTTCGCCAAGGCGGTGGTGATGTCCGGCGGCGAAGGCAAGACCGCCGACCCGGGCCTGGCGAATGTCGAAAAGATCGGCGTGAACTTCGCCGCGGCCAAGGGCATCGCCGCGGACGATCCGCAGGCGCTGGACAAACTGCGCGCCCTGCCCGCCGAGGCGGTGGTCGATGGCCTCAACCTGGCCAACCGTGGGGTTGCGGGCGCGCCGACCTATCACGGGCCTTTCGCCGACGGCAAGCTGGCGGTCGAATCCGGCGCCGCCTTCGCGGCCGGGCGCTTCCACAAGCTGCCGGTGATGATCGGCGCCACCAGCGCCGACATCGGCGGCAAGACCGGCTTCATGGTGGCCGGCGCACGCAGCCTGGCGGCCACCCTGGCCGGACAGGGCGTGCCGGTCTATGCCTACCGCTTCTCGTATGTGGCGGACGCGATCGGCAAGCCGGGCGCGGCGCATGCGACCGACATTCCCTATTTCTTCGACACGGTGGCGGTGAAATACGGCGAGCAAAGCACGCAGAAGGACGTCGGCATGGGCAAGGCGGTCAGCGCCTACCTGGTGAATTTCGCGAAGAAGGGCGATCCCAATGGCCCCCGCCTGCCGGCCTGGCCGCGCTACCGGCCTGACGCCGACCACATCATGGATTTCGCCGAGAGCGGCCAGCCGGAGCCGAAAAAAGATCCGTGGGGCGAAGAGATCGAGGCCGCGAAGCTGGCCTCGGCCGGCAAGGCTCAGCTGCCGAAATAGCGTCCCGCACGGTGCCAGGCCATGACCATGCTGCTCATGGCCACCGCGCTCAGGGCCGACCAGCCCACGCGCTCAGGCTCGACCATTGTCAGCGCTACCATGAGGATCACGCTGTCGATCATCACCTGGGTGCGGCCCGCATTGATCGCGTAGCGCTTCTGCAGCCACAGGGTGACGATGCCGGTGCCGCCAAGGCCTGCGCCATGGCGCGCCAGGGCCAGGATACCCATGCCGCAGAACGTGCCGCCGCCCAGCGCCGCCACCATCGGATCGACGTGGCCGATCACCAGGCCGTTCGGGATCAGCTTGAGCAAGGCCATGATCATGGCGCTGCCGACCAGCGACTTGGCGGTAAAGCGCGCGCCCATGAACAGGTAGCCGAACAGGAAGAAAGGTACGTTGATGAGCAGGAACAGCAGGCCGACCGACTGTTCCGTCATATAGGACCCCAGCAGCGCGATGCCGGCCACGCCGCCCGTGATCAGGCCGGCCGCCTGCAGCAGCAGGACGCCGGTGGCGGCGAACAGCACGCCGACGCAGATGCCATAGACGTCGTCCAGCAGCGAGTGCGGCTTGACCTCGAGACCGCGGCCAGCCGGCGCCGCCTGCGAACGCATCACGCCCTGCGTCATCGCGCCACCTCGGCGCGGACGATCGGGAAACTGCAGCGGCGGACAGTGCGCCCGGCCATGGGCCAGGCAGGCATGAAAGCGTGGATCATGGATTGTACGATGGTCAAAGCGGGAGGCGAGCTCCCAGGCAGTCAAAGCCGTGACAATAAAATACGGGAATCCAAACCGTACGACGGCCAACGGCCCGTATTATCGCTCATGTTGCACTGCAATGTAAGTGCGGAAACCCACAGTTACAACAGCGCCCCCATGCCAGGCGTGCCAGGGCGCCGCCAGCCTAGCTGCGCAGCAGTCTCAGGATGGTCGCGATGTTGTAGGGCTTGGGAGCGAACAGGTAGCGCTTGCGGCGCTCCGCCAGCAGTTCGGGAATCGTGAACCCCGAGGTCAGCACCACCTTGATGTGGGGATAGCTGACATCGATGTGATCGGCGAGATCCAGGCCATTCATACCCGGCATCATGACGTCCGAGAACACCGCATCGATGTCGGGGTGCGCTTCCAGCGCCCGCAGCGCTTCATCGGCCGAATAGGCGACCACCACTTCCAGGCCGTGCGAGCGCAACAGGGCTTCGGCCAGGTCGGCCAGGTCGCGCTGGTCGTCCACCACCAGCACCTTGTGCACCTGTGCGCCCGGTTCGGAATCGAAGGCGTCAGGACGGGCCGCCATGCCGGGCGGTGGGAATTGGTGGTCGTCCGTACTGAAGCGGCGCCGGACTGGGGTGCGAAACACGACTTCTCCTCGATGACATCGGCGTTGTCATTATCGCTCTGATGACCGCGTCTCCACGCACGATTGGACGCGGGGGCTGCGGCGCTTCAGGCGGGCCTATGCAAAGGCACCCGGACAATGAATTCGCTGCCCTTGCCCACCCCTTCGCTGCGCACCTCGACCGTACCCTGGTGCAAGGAAACGATCTCCTTGACCACCGCCAGCCCGATGCCCAGTCCTTCGCCGCGCTGCGCACCGGTGTTCTCCGCCTGGGTGAAGACATCGAAGATCTTCGGCTGCAGTTCCGGCGGGATGCCCTTGCCGTTGTCCTTCAGGTAGCACACGAAGTGGGTCTGGTCCGCCGTCGCCGTCAGCCAGACGTCGCCGCCGGGGTGGTTGTACTTGATCGCGTTGTTGATCAGGTTGACGAAGACCTGGTTGATGCGCCGGCTGTCCACCTCGACCTCGATCGGCACGGCGGGAAAGGACAGGTGGAAGCTGATCTGGTGCGCCTGCGCGGCGGCGCGGCAGCTGTCGACGGCCTCGCTCAGCAGCACCTGCAGGTGGGTCTTTTCGTAGCTGATGCTCAACTTGCCGCTTTGCACCCGGGTCAGGTCGACCAGGTCTTCGATCAGCTTTTCCAGGAAACCCAGCTGGCGGTCCATGACGGCCAGGGGCTGGCGGCTGCGTTCGGCGTCGCCGGAGAACATCTGCAGCAGCTGCTGGGCCGAGCGCAGGGGCGACAGCGGATTGCGCATCTCGTGCGCGATGGTGCCGATGAACACGTCGCGCTCGGCCTGGCGCGTCACGTTGTCTTTCAGCTCGTTCTCGAGGAAGCGCGTGCGGGCGCGCAGATGGGTGGCGTCGCGGAAGATCTTGACGAAGCCGGTGACCTGCCCGTTCTCGTCCCTGTGCAGGGGCACGCTGACCCCGCTGGCCCAGAAGCGGGAGCCGTCGCTACGCAGGTGCCAGCGCTCGTCCTCGCCCACGCCCACCAGGGCCGCCGTGCGCGCCTCGTGCTCGTCGAGCTTGCGCTCGCAGTCTTCCGGGACGAACAGGATGCCGGTCGGCTTGCCCAGGACCTGGTCGGCGGTCCAGCCGGTGATGAAGGCCGCGCCCTGGTTCCAGCCGGTGATGCGCAGCGCGGTGTCGTAGAACATCACGCCGTATTGCCGCGTCTTGACGAGCATGAGCTCGGCGAACGCATCGGCGTCGCGCTGGGTCCAGAAAGTGTCTTTGCGTGTCGAATCGGTGGGCATGAGGTCGCTTGGAACGTCAATCCGCCGCGCGCCGCGGCGGCCCGCCCTGCCCACGGGTAAGGCTTACCCGAATCGGGTGCATGGCCGTACGATTATATTTTTAGAAACAAACTGTCAGCGCACGGGTGAACCGGGCGGGCCGGCTCCCGCCCGCCATGCGCAGGGACGGCCCCGGCCTTCGCCGGGGCGGCGAGTCTCCTACTTGTACAGCACCTCCGGCAGCCACAGGCCGATCGCCGGGAAGGTGTACAACAGCACGATCCCCAGCACCTGCAGCCCCATGAAGGGCAGCATGCCGAGGAAGATCTGGTTCAGGGTCACGTGCGGCGGCGAGACGCCCTTCAGGTAGAACGCCGACATCGCCACCGGCGGCGACAGGAAGGCGGTCTGCAGGTTCATCGCCACCAGCAGCCCGAAGAACAGCGGGTCGATGTTGAAGTGGGCCAGCAGCGGGATGAAGATCGGCATGAAGATAACGATGATCTCGGTCCACTCCAGCGGCCAGCCGAGCAGGAAGATGACCACCTGGGCCAGGATCATGAACTGCACCGGCGTCAGGTCCATGCCCAGCACCCAGGTGTTGATGATCTCCTGCCCGCCCAGCAGGGCGAAGGCGGCCGAGAAGATGCTGGACCCGACGAACAGCCAGCACACCATGGCCGTGGTCTTGGTCGCCAGGTGGGCCGATTCGCGCAGCATGCCGATGTTGAAGCGGCGGTAGGCGATCGCCAGGATCAGGCCGCCCAAGGCCCCCATCGCCGCCGCCTCGGTCGGCGTGGCCAGCCCGAACACGATGCTGCCCAGCACGGCGAGGATCATGATCGCCAGCGGGAACAGGGAGCCGAGCAGCATCTTGAAGATCTCCAGCCGCGCGAAGCTGAAGAACAGGTAGAAGATCAGCAGCGCGACCGCGGCGCCGCCCCACCCCATCCAGAAATTCTTCGATGCCGGCTTGGCTGCGGGTTCCGCCGCTTGCGCGGGCGCGGCGCTCGACTGCGCAGCGGCGGCGGGCGCCGGCGTGGCGGCCGGCGCCTCGGTTGCGCCGCCTTCGACCGGCGGTTCTTCCAGGCCGCCCTCGACCGGCGGCTCTTCCAGGCCGCCCTCGACCGGCGGCTCTTCCAGCCCGCCGCTGTTGTTGCTGGAATCGCTGCTGGACGAGGCATCAAAGTCGTTCTGCGCGCCCATCTCGACCAGCTCGGTGGGGGCGGCGTCCGGCGCCGTGACGACCCTGTAGCTGACGCCCATCAGCGCCGCGAAGACCAGCGCGGGCAGCAGGGCCACGAACAGGTTCGAGACCAGGGTGCGGCTCGGCACCTGCACGGCGCGCTCGCCCTTGAGCGCGCGCACCAAGCCGGACACCGCCATCTTGCTGTAGGCGTTCGGGATCGCCTGGGTGTAGGCCGGCAGCGCGACCACGCGCTCTTCGGGCGGCAGCGGCGGCGCGACGGAAGGCTTGAACTTGGCGAGGATCAGCACATAGCCCACGTACAGGCCGGCCAGCATGATCCCCGGGAAGAAGGCGCCCGCATACAGCTTGACCACCGAGACCCCGGCCGTCGCGCCATACACGATCAGGAGCACCGAAGGCGGAATCAGGATGCCCAGGCAGCCGCCCGCCGTGATGCAGCCGGCCGACAGCTGGGTGCTGTAGCCGGCCTTGAGCATGGCCGGCAGCGCCAGCAGGCCCATCAGCGTGACGACCGCGCCCACGATGCCGGTGGCGGTGGCGAAGATGGCGCAGGTGACGATGGTGGCCACCGCCAGCGATCCCGGCACGCGCGCCATGGCGATGTGCAGGCTCTTGAACAGGCGCTCGATCAGGTTGGCGCGCTCCACCAGGTAGCCCATGAAGATGAACAGCGGGATCGAAATCAGGACGTCGTTGGCCATGACCGAATAGGCGCGCTGCACCATCAGGTCCAGCGTGAGCTGGACCGCCTGGTCGGGGTCCTGGCTGTGAAAGGCGAACCAGGCGAACAGCACCCCCATCCCCATCAGGGTGAATGCGGTGGGGAAGCCGAGCATGATGGCGACCACCACCAGCGCCAGCATCAGCAGGCCCAGGTGGCCGTTGGTCATGTCGGACGGCGCCGGCATCAGGGCGAACAGGGCGATGACGATCGCCACCAGGATCGATAGGCCGAACCATATTTCTTTTCTCATGGCGCTTTCCCTTCGTCGGCCTGGACCGATGCCTTCAGTTTGTCGACGTCGACTTCCTCGACGTCGGCCTCGCGCGCGGGCCATGCGCCGTCGCGCAGGCAGATCACGCAGCGCACGATCTCCACGCAGCCCTGCAGCAGCAGCAAGGCGCCGGCGAAGGGAATCACCATCTTGAAGGGATATAAGGGCGGACCGTTGGCGGTGAGGGTCGAATGCTCGCGGATGGCGAAGGATTCGGCGGCGTAGGTATAGCCGGCCCAGACCAGGGCCACCACGCCGGGGATGAAGAAGACGAAGTACAGGATCAGGTCCAGGCCGGCCTGCAGGCGCGGCGGAAAGAAGGTGTACAGCACGTCGCCGCGCACATGGCCGTTCTTGGCCAGGGTATAGGCGCCGGCCATCATGAAGGCGGCGCCGTACATCATGATCATCAGGTCGAATGCCCAGGGGTTGGGCGTGTTGAGGGCGTAGCGCGCGAACACTTCCCAGGAAATGAGAAAGGTGAGCACCACGATCAGCCAGGAAAACGCCTGTCCTACCCAGCTGCTGACCCGGTCGACGAAAAACAAAACGCTCTGCATGAAACTGCTCCCGGTCGCGACGAATAGCCACCCTGCGAATGCGGGGTGGCGCACAAGGCACTGCTACGGAGGTCGTGAACGACAGTGAACCTATGCCCGTCGTTCCGGCCTGCGCCGGAACGACGGTTTTGAGGCTAACTAATCTTCGTCACCGCCGCGCTGTCTACGCTTTTTTCGCCGCGGGAGCCTTGCGGCCAAAGTAGTGGTTGTAGGCCATGCGGCGCGGATTGTTGGTGTCCATGTCCCACTTCATCGCGCGTTCCGCAAAGGCGCGCATCGATGCCTCGACTTTCTTGAACAGCGGATTGTCGGCGCCCTTCTTGGCCACCACCTCGTCCCACACCGCCAGCTGCGCCTGCAGCAGCGCGTCCGGGGTCTTGTAGAACTTGACCCCGTCCTTGGCCTGCATTTCGCGATAGTCCTTGGAATAGCGGTCGACCGCCTTCCACGACATGTCGGCCGACGCCGCCTCGACGGCGTTCTCGATGATGGCCTTGAGCTTGGCCGGCAGCGCGTCGTACTTGGTCTTGTTGAAGGTGACCTCGAAGGTCTCCGAGCTCTGGTGGAAGCTCTGCAGCATGCAGATCTTGGAGACGTCGGGGAAGCCGAGCAGGCGGTCGGAGCTGGCGTTGTTGAATTCGGCGCCGTCCAGCAGGCCGCGGTCCATGGCGGGCACGATCTCGCCGCCCGGCAGTGCGTTCACCGCCGCGCCCATGGCCGTGAACAGGTCGATGGCCAGGCCGTTGGTGCGGAATTTCAGGCCCTTCAGGTCTTCTTTCTTGGTGACCGGTTTCTTGAACCAGCCCAGCGGCTGGGTCGGCATCGGGCCGGTAAGGAAGGAAACGATGTTGGCGCCGATCCCTTTATACAGTTCGACCAGCAGCTCCTTGCCGCCGCCGTACTTGTGCCAGGCGAGCACCATGTTGGCGTCCATGCCGAAGGCCGGGCCCGAGGTCCACAGGGCGATCGCCGCCTGCTTGCCGTAGTTGTAGCCCATCACCCCGTGGCCGCCGTCGAGCGTGCCCTTGGACACGGCGTCGAGCAGGCCGAAGGCGGGCACCACGGCGCCGGCCGGCAGCACTTCGATCTTCAGTTCGCCGCCGGTCATGTCGTTGACCTTCTTGGCGAAGTCCAGCGCGTATTCGTGGAAGATGTCCTTGCTCGGCCAGGTGCTCTGGAAGCGCATCTGCTTCGGTGTCTGTGCGGTCGCGATACTCGGGAATGCCAGTGCGGCGGCGCCGGTGCCGGCGGCTGCGCTGCCCAGGAATTTCCTGCGGGTTGCTACGGTCTGCTTCGAATCCTTGTCGTCCTTCTTCATCGTATGTCTCCTGTCTAATTATTGATTACGGACTGATACATGAAACGGAAATGCCTGGGACTGAATCGCTCACACACAAATTTGGCCGTCGGGATGCCTCCTGATAAAAAACTGACACTATTTTCTAGAATTCACGCATTTCCTTACAGATTCCTTACTGCAAGGCCACGCAGCGATCTTACCGCTTTGTTGCATTTTGGACCAGCTTGCTCGTATGCATGAGGTTGGGCTCACCGGGCCAGCAGGTGGGGGCCGATCTCCGCGACCGACTTCACGCCCGTAAGGACCATGGTGGTGCGCAAGTCCTTTTCCATGATGGCCAGCAGCTGCTCGACCCCGGCCTGCCCCCCCACCGCCAGCGCATAGACGAAGGCGCGCCCGATCAGCACGCCATCCGCCCCCAGGGCCAGCATGCGGAACACGTCGGCGCCGGTGCGCACCCCGCCGTCGGCGAAGATCGCCAGTTTTCCCTTCACCGCCTCGGCAATGGCCGGCAGCGCCTGCGCCGTCGACATCGCACCGTCCAGCTGGCGGCCGCCATGATTGGACACCACGATGCCGTCTGCGCCGAAGTCCACGGCGGCGCGCGCATCGTCGGCTTCCAGGATGCCCTTGAGGATCAGTTTGCCCTGCCACTCGTCGCGGATCCACTGCAGGTCTTGCCAGCTGATGTCGGGGTCGAAGTTCTCGCCCAGCCAGCCGATGTAGTCGGCCAGGCCGGTGGCGTGGCCGCGGTAGGCGGAGATGTTGCCGAGGTCGTGGGGACGGCCATGCAGGCCGACGTCCCAGGCCCAGCGCGGACACAGCATCGACTGCAGTACCCGGCGCAGCGGGCCCTTGGCGCCGCTCATGCCGCTGTGGGCATCGCGGTAGCGGGCGCCGGGGACCGGCATGTCGACCGTGAACACCAGGTTGCGCGCACCCAGGTCCCAGGCGCGGCGCATCACGTCGCGCATGAAGGCGCGGTCCTTCAGCACATAGAGCTGGAACCACAGCGGGCGCGAGGCCTGGGCGGCCACTTCGGACAGGGAACAGACCGACACCGTGGACTGGATGAAGGGGATGTGCCGCTGGCAGGCCGCCCTCGCCGCCTGCACCTCGCCGCGGCGGGCGTACATGCCGGCCAGGCCGATCGGGGCCAGCGCAATCGGGAGGCTGTAGCGCTCGCCGAACCAGTCGCAGGCCAGGTCGAGCCGGGCGGAGCCGCGCAGGACCCGCTGGCGCAGCTTCACCAGCTGCAAATCATCGACATTGGCGCGCAGGGTCTGCTCGGCGCCGGCGCCGCCGTCGAGATAATGAAACAGGAAGGGCGGCAGCTTGCGCCGCGCCGCTTCGCGAAAATCGGTGGCTGAGGAAATGATCATGAAGGTCGCGCTGGATGAAGCCTCATTTCAATGAGCAGAAAATTCAGCTTGAGTTTGCCGCATTTCCAAGAAACAATCTAAATTATTTATGACGGCTCTTTCCGATGAGGTCGGTGGCGATCACTTTGTAGTTTTTGGAAGCGCCCAGGTGTGGCGCTTAAGCCAAAAGTATTTTTATCGCTGATTTTTGCGTGAAAAGAGACTAGGATATTCTTATTCAGACGATGGAAAGCGACGAAAGGAGGCCCAACTGGTGCGCAGCCTATCGGAGTTCATCCTTGCTTTCTTGTTTGACGGATAGAAGGCGTTCACGGCCATTCCTATCCCAGTGCTGCTTTCCAGTTAGCGGTATGCGCTGTCGAGATCAACGGCAGCCAGTCTCCTTTGTATTGTTGCAGTCTCGGACGATGATGTCGCGCCCACCGGGCTGGATGATCCTGAGCTTCAGGCCAATAACAAACACTGGGGAGCACAATCATGCCGTCACATCCTGCCGCCGGCGCGCGGTCACGCACATCCTCCGTCACCATTCCCCCGCCCGGCGCCCTCAAGGCGAAAAAGAAAGTAACGCGAGAGAGCAAGGCGCCGGACAAAAAGCCGGCGAAATCGCTGCGCAGCGAAGGCAGGCCAAAGGGGAATGGCTCGGCCGAAGCCGATATCGAGCTATCCGGCAAGGCGCAAATCATGCGTCCCAAAGCGGGCGCAGAATACCGCTGCAATGCGCGCGCCGACACCCTCGATTTTCGCGACCGCATGTACGAGCCCACCTTGATCGAGGTGCCGTCGACGATCCCGTTGGAACAGTACCTGGATTATCGAGTCCCGGTGCTCGACCAGGGAAAGGAAGGCGCTTGCACCGGTTTCGGCCTGGCGACGGTGGCCAATTGCCTCCTGATGCGGCGCAAGCAAAAGCCGGACACGACGCCGGTGAGCGCGCGCATGTTCTACGAACTGGCGCGCCGTTACGACGAATGGCCCGGCGAGGACTACGAAGGTTCGAGCGCGCGCGGAGCGATGAAAGGCTGGCACAAGCACGGGGTGTGCGCGGACGAGGACTGGCCCTATAAGGTGACCGACAACGATTACGGCTTCACCGACGCCCGCATGTGCGCCGCGCGCGCGCGCCCTCTTGGCTCCTACTTCCGGGTGAATCACAAGGACCTGATCTCGATGCACGCGGCCATCGCCGAAGTGGGCGTGCTGTATGCGACCTGCGCGGTCCACACCGGCTGGCAAGAGGTCGGCGAGGACGGGATCATCCGCCAGTCGGACAGCATGATCGGCGGCCACGCGTTCGCGATCGTCGCCTACGACCGGGACGGGCTGTGGATCCAGAACTCGTGGGGCGACGACTGGGGCAAGGAAGGCATGTGCCACTTGTCCTACGACGACTGGCTCGCGAACGGCACCGACGTCTGGGTGGCGCGCCTGGGCGCCCCGGTGAACATCGACAAGCCGCTCTCCTTCGCCACGGCGCACGCGAGCACCTCCGGGCACTCCGTGGCCTACGCCTACGCCAACCTGCGGCCGCACGTCATCAGCGTCGGCAATGACGGCAGGCTCCAGCCCGGGGGCGACTACGGGACCAGCGAGCGCGAGGTGAAGGCCATCTTCGAGGCCGACCTCGAGCCCAAGGTCAAGGCCGGGCAGATCACGCGCCTGGTGCTGTACGCCCACGGCGGCCTGGTGGGCGAAGACGCCGCGGTGCAGCGCGTGGCGGAATACCGCGGCTCGCTGCTCGACGCCGGCGCCTATCCGCTGGCCTTCATCTGGCACAGCGACTATTGGACGACGATTACCAACATCCTGCAGGATGCGATCCGTCGCCGTCGTCCGGAGGGCGTGCTGGACAAGGCGAAAGACTTCATGCTGGACCGGCTGGACGATGGTCTCGAACCGGTCGCCCGGCTGCTGTCCGGTAAGGCGGCCTGGGACGAGATGAAGGAAAACGCACTGCGCGCCAGTGCGACGGGCGGCGCGGCGGACGTGGTGGTCAAGTACATCGCCAAGCTCAAGAGCCTGCATCCGCAGCTCGAAGTCCACCTGGTGGGGCATAGCGCGGGGTCGATCTTCCTCGCTCCGCTGGCCCAGCTGCTCGCCACCAAGGGCAAGATCGTGGGCGGCCCCATTGCTGGACGCAGCGGCGCCAACCTCGGCATCGCAAGCATGACGCTGTGGGCGCCGGCATGCACGGTGGACCTGTTCAACGCCTGCTACCGGCCGCTCATCGACGCCGGCGCGATTGCGCGCAGCGCCATGTTCTACCTGACCGACAAGGCGGAACAGGACGACAATTGCGCCAGGATCTATAACAAGTCCCTGCTCTACCTGGTCGCGCATGCGTTCGAAGCGCGGCCCCGTATCCCGGTCGTGTTCAACGAAGGGGTTCCGATACTCGGCATGGACAGAACGCTGAGGCACGATCCGGATCTGGCGCAGTGGATACGCGGCGGCAAGATGGATCTGGTTCCCTCACCCAATGATGTGGCAGTCGGGACGCAAGCGGCGGCGAGGGCTACCCACCACGGGGATTTCGACGACGACATCGCGACGGTGAGCGCGACCTTCTTGCGGATTCTGGCAGCGTCGGCCGGCAAAGCACCCGCGAAGTCTGCGCGGGCCGAGGCGAAGCCCAAGCCGCCTGTACCGGGCCAAGTGGACAAGGACCTGGATAAGGAGCGGATGCCAGCCGCCGTCCGCAATCTCGTGTTCGAGAAATCGGCCAGCCGCTTGCGTGGCCGAAGGCTGGAAATCGATGCCCAGACAAAAGTCGGTGCTTAGAACCTATCCCGGTAGGCGGGAGGAAGCTCATGGCGATGCATGGGAAGTGCAGGCAAGGCGCGAGGAGGCAGTGTGGCTGGCCACACAAGGACGAGCAACGCCGGCTGCGCTTGCCAGGCGCGCCAGGAGCGACTCTTGCCTACTGGGATAGGTTCTTAGTCCAGGCTGCCTCCAGCATGCGGTAATGATGTTCGGTTGGCGATGTTCAGTTAGCTGAAACACCGTCACCCCGGCGAAGGCCGGGGTCCAAGCTGAGCGTCTCGACAGCTCATGCAAACTTGGGCTCCGGCGGGGCCGCCCGGGCCTCCGCCGGAGCGACGCGCGGAGGCTGTCGGTCGGACTTGTCTAACCTTATTGCTTACGGCGACGGCGGGACGCGGCGACGCCGAGCACGCCAAGTCCCAGCAGTGCGAGGGAAGCAGGTTCCGGCACCTTGGCGATCGGTGCATCGACGTATTCGATGTAGACGAGACCGTTGGCGCCGTTGCCGCCCGCGAAGCGGGTGGAATAGTCGACAGTGAAGTTGTAGCCCCCTGCTCCGCCACCAGCGCCGTAGCCGATGCCGCCCTTGCCGCTGAAGCTCTGGCTGCCGTTGCCAGCCGCCGCGCCGGCGCCATTGATCAGGATTCCGCCGGCGCCGCCGCCGCCCGCATGCGAACCGCTACCGCCCGCACCGCCAGCGCCGGCAGTGATCTGGTTCTGGGTGAACAGCGCCAGCAAGGCGGCGTAGCTGCCCTGGCCATTACCGATCGGCATGGCGCCCCAACCGAGGCAAGCCGTGCCATCGCTACCGCCCGAACCACCTGCGCCGCCCTGGGAACCGGCGTTGCACGCGCCACCGCCGCCGGAGCTGCCGTGCTGGCCGGATGCGTTGACGCCGGAGACGACACCGCCGCCGTTCGCGCTCAGGTAGTTGCCAAACATGGACATGCCGCCTGCCGTCAGGCCGGTGATGTCGTTATCCGGACGGCCGAGTGCACCGGAGCCGCCGGCGCCGACTTTCACGAGAATGGTGTCGCCGCCGGTGACCGAGACGGTGCCGGCGGTGAGATAGCCCGCGCCGCCGCCGCCCTGGTGGCCATTCGCACCGCCGCCGCCGCCGCCCATGACCAGGACGTTGATGGCGCTGACGTGGACTGGCACGACGAAGGAATAGGCGGCAGCCGGGTCGGTGAAGCTGATGAAGGCGGCGTTGGCGTTACTGACGGTGACGGTGGCGAGGGCGGCGAGCGCCAGGGCGGTACGGAGCATGGGATTTCCCTAGTTGTAATTTGAACTAAATTACAATAAGCAACTTCCGGACCAGGAAACATTGTCTTTTGAAAACAGATATTTACAAGAGTCAACCACTCAAAACTTTATGCGCTGTAAATTTTTCCGACAGGCTCCAGAAAGTACTTCATAGAAAGTCTGGGTGGGGATGTAGTGGCTCATCCATGCGATGTGGGGCGATTCGATCTAAAAGGTCTCGCTCTGCCTACAACGCACGTGATTCGTGTACCTCGTAGCGACCAGTAAGACATGCTCTGTTGACCAGTCTCACTTTCGAGCTTGATCGCTGCCGGCCATCCGAGCGGTAGAACGCCGGACAATTGCTCCCTCCCCTACCGCGAATGTAAAGCGTCCCTTAAACGCAGACATTCCCCGGGCTTCTCTAATCATGAGGAAATCAATGAGGGATTCCGTTTCACTGCTTGCGGCGGGCGCTCTGCTTGCTGTTTTCGGATGGGCCTTTTGGCACTATCTGGGGGCCGACGCACCGTGCGCGCTCGTTACCGTGGCGCTCGTCGCTACGACGGCAGACAATGCTCGCCTTCGCCGGCAACTGCACAAGAAGAATAACGGGTAATCGGTGCGGCGCGTCCACGCCCTAAGCCAAGTGCGGGTCCCGGCTTAATGCAGCGGTACGTGGATGAGGAAATGGCCAGGACGAATACTGGCGGAAGCGGTGAGATTCGAACTCACGAACGGGTTCCCCCGTCGGCAGTTTTCAAGACTGCTGCCTTCAACCACTCGGCCACGCTTCCTGTGAGGAACCGGCATTATACATAAATCATCGGTGCTGGGCAGGCTCGTTGGCTACGCCCGCTGGTACGCGGCGAACTTGGGCCCCGGCCTTCGCCGGGGTGACGGTCTTGAGGGTGGTGGCCATCAACGCCGCTTAGGTATGCGACGAACTTGGGCGCCGGCCTTCCCCGGGCGACGGTCTTTAGGGTGGTGGCCATCAACGCCGCTTAGTACGCGGCGAACTTCGGCCCCGGCCTTCGCCGGGGTGACGGTCTTGAGGGTGGTGGCTATCGGCGCCAGACAGGCCAGGCTGCTCAGGCGATCAGCAACCAGTTGTCCCGCAAGCTCCGCTCGAAATCATGCGCCGGCAGCGGCTTGCTGTATAAGTAGCCCTGCACCTCATCGCAGCCCGACGCGCGCAGGAAATCCAGCTGGTCCACGGTCTCCACCCCTTCCGCAATCACGCGCAGTCCCAGCTGGCGGGCCATGCTGATGATGGTCCCCGCAATCGCGCAGTCGCTGGCATCGGCCGGAATCCCGGTCGTGAACGAGCGGTCGATCTTCAAGGTATGGATCGGGAAGCGCTTCAGGTAGGACAAGCTCGAATACCCGGTCCCGAAATCGTCCAACGACAAGGCCACGCCCAGCGCGGTGAGGCGGTCCATAATCCCCGTCACCCGCCCGATGTCGTGCATCAGCGTGCTCTCGGTGATCTCCAGCTCCAGCCACGAGGGATCGAGCTGGTAGCGCCGCAGCGTGTCCGCCACGCGCGCCGGCAGCGACTGGGTGAATTCGCGCGCCGATACGTTCACGGCCAGGCGGAACGGCGGCAGCCCGGCCTTTTGCCAGACGGCCGCCTGTGCGCAGGCCTGCTCCAGCACCCACTCGCCGACCTGCACGATCAGGCCCGTGCTCTCGGCCAGCGGAATGAAGTCGCCCGGCGGCACCAGGCCGCGCTGCGGATGGATCCAGCGCACCAGCGCTTCGGCGCCGACGATGCGGTCGCTGCCGATCTCGAACTTCGGCTGGTAGTACAAGGTCAGTTCGCCGTTGCCCAGCGCATGGCGCAGGCCGGTCTCGATGCGCATGCGTTCCTGCATGCCCTGGTTCATGTCGTCGCTGTAGAAGGCGACGCTGCGGTCCGGGTTGGCGTCGTCCTTCTTGGCACGCTCCATCGCGATGTCGGCCAGGCCCAGCAGGGTCTCGGCGTCGTTGCCGTTCTGCGGATAGACGCTGATGCCGATACTGGCGCCCACGCGCAGGTCGTGGCCGGCGATGTAGAACGGCGCGTCCAGCACGTTCTGCAGCTTCTGCGCCACCGTGGTCGCCTCGAAGTGCTGGCGGATGTCGAACAGGCCGACCGCGAATTCGTCGCCGGACAGGCGCGCCACCACGTCTTCGTCGCGCAGGGTGTCGCGGAAGCGCTGGGCCACCTGGCGCAGCAGTTCGTCGCCAATGCGGCGGCCCAGGGTGTCGTTGATGCGCTTGAAGCGGTTCAAATCGATGAACAGCAGGCAGCCGTGGGCCTCGTTGCGCTGGGCGACCATCAGGGCCTGGTCGACCAGGCGCGCGAACAGGGTGCGGTTCGGCAGGCCGGTCAGCTCGTCGTAATAGGCCAGGTGGTGCAGCTGTTCCTCGGCCTGCTTGCGCTCGGTGATGTCGGTCAGGTAGGCGATCAGGCCGATCGGGCGTTCCGCCAGGTCGCGCAGCGGCGACAGCGACAGGCTGGCCCAGAATACTTCGCCGGACTTCTTGCGGCGCCGGACTTCCATCATGCGCCCGCCCTGCTCCGCGAACACGTCGTGGAAGCCTTCTTCCTCGTCGGCGTACAGGAACAGGATGTTGCGGCCGATGGCTTCCAGCGCGGAATAGCCGAACAGCTCCTCGGCGCCGCGGTTCCAGCTGGTGATGTAGCCCATCTGGTCCATGGTCAGCACCGACTCGTGGATCTGGTCCAGGATCTGCGACTGGTGCGCCAGCTGCGCTTCCATCTGCGCATAGGCGTGGGTGGAGCGCTGGGCCAGCGCCTGCATCTGCATCAGGTTGGCGGTCAGCTGCGCCAGCGCGGCCAGCTGGCGGTAGTCGCTGTCGAAGTAGCCGCGGCCCGCCACTTCGTAGTAGCCGAACTGCTCGGTGCCGGCGAAGACCGGATGGCGCAGCGCGCCGCCGATGATGCCGGTCTCGAAGCTGCCCGCGCCCTGCACGAAGCGTCCCGTCGGGCTGCTCATCAGTTCGCGCGCGACCCGGCCCAGTTCGTGGGCCAGGGCCTCGCCGCGCAGGCGCATGACGGCTTCGCACACGGCGCTCGTGCCGCCGACGAAGTCCACCGCGATCACTTCCTGCAGTTCAGACATTGCGGCCCACCTGGATCGCCCAGTGATAGGCGTTCAGCTGGCTGCTCCACCAGATTCCGGGGTCGACCTCGGCCTCTTCCAGGTCCTGCCCGGTGGGCGCGGTCTCGGTCAGGCGCAGCCAGGCGCCCAGCCTGCCTGCGCGCTCCAGCAGCGCGCCCGCCACGTGCTCGGGCAGGCAGAGGTCGGCGGCGATGTCGCGCATCGGCATGCGCAGCAGGCGGTCGAGCAGCGAGAACACGCCGGTCATGAAGGCCAGGTCCTGCTCGTCGCGGTCGCCGCCGGCCTCCTTGCAGAGGGCTTCGAGCTGGGCGCCGCGCCGTGCCGCCAGCGGCAGCAGCAGGTTCGGCGGGCCGTCCGGCTGCTGGCGCGCGTACAGCAGCAGCTGCAGCCAGCGCTGCAGCTGGCGCCGGCCCAGCAGGTTGATCGCCTGGTTGAAGCTGGTGATCTGGGTGCTCACCGCGAAGGCGGCCGAGTTGACCAGCTTGAGCAGGTGGTAGGACAGGGTCGGATCCTGCTTGAGCTGCAGTTCCAGCTCGCGCGAATCGGCGTCGCGCGCCAGCAGGCCCAATAAGGTCAGCAGGCGGCGGCGCGAGCTGCCGTCGTCGCTGGCCGACGGGAAGCTGGCCGGGTCGAGCGGATAGTCGCCGCTGAACCAGTCGAAGCCGGCGTTCTCGCATTCGGAAAAACGCAGCGCGCTGTTCACGCCACGCGCCAGGTGGGGGCCGAACAGCGCGGCCAGGCGGCCGGGCGGCGGAACGTCCTGGCTGCAGTCGCGCGCCACCGAACGCAGTGCGGCCGGGGCCTTGACGCCTTCCGGGGCCTGGCCGTCGAGCCAGACGCGGTAGCCGAATTCATGCAGCTCGGCCAGGCGGCGCGGCGCGCCCTCCTCCTCCAATGCCGCGGCCGAGACCACGAAGCCGATGCGGTTGGCCGGCAGCAGGGCCAGCACGGGCGGCGTCAGGGCGGCGGGAGAATCGAGCATGAGCAGGCCGTCGAGCGGCGCGATCGCTGCCAGCAGGTCGGGCGTGCCGAACACGGCTTGCAGGCGCGCCGGCAGGTCCTCGCCGGGCTGCAGGCGCAGGCATAGCGCCACCCACTCGTTCTGCGCATTGGCGACCGGGTCGAATGCAACGGGCGGGATGATCACGGGTTCCTGCGCAGCCATGTAATGTTTCAAAGGAGATATTCAGATGATCTTAGTGCACGGATTATCAGAAAGCAACACCCCTTGTTTCCATACAGATACATATCTGCATGCGCGGCGGGTTAATTACAGATTTATGACAAATTTTTTATGGGTTTTCTTCGAATCCGGCGCGTTGTACCGCAAAACGGATCAATTCGGCCTGCCCTTCGATGCCCAGCTTGCGCTTGATGTTCAGGCGGTGGGTTTCCACGGTCCGCACCGACAGGTCGAGGTCGCGGGCGATCTGCTTGTTCGACTGCCCGGCGGCGATGTGGCGCAGCACTTCCTGCTCGCGCGAGGTCAGCTGGTTGTCGGCCGCGTGCGGGCTGGCCAGCTGGCGCGCCAGCGCGGCGCTGTAGTAGATGCCGCCGCCCATCACGGTCTCGATGGCAAGCACGATGTCCTTGCCCGGCGCGTCCTTGAGCACATAGCCGCGCGCGCCGGCCTGCATGGCCTGGCTCACGTATTCGGGCTTGTCGTGCATCGACAGGATCAGCACCGCGATGCCGGGATAGCGCGCCGTCAGCTGGGCGGTGGCCTCGATGCCGCTGCCGCCGCGCATGTTCACGTCCATCAGCACCAGGTCGGGCTGGCAGCGGCCGGCCTGCTCCAGCGCTTCCTGGCTCGATCCGGCCTCGCCCACCACGCGCAGGTGCGGGGCCGCTTCGAGGCGCGCGCGCAGGCCGTCGCGCACCAGGGGGTGGTCGTCCACCAGCAGGATCTTGACGTCGTCTTGGCTCATGCCCGTTCCTCCAGGTCGATGCTGGCCACCACGCGGGTGCCCAGCGGCGAGGAATCGATCGCGAGCCTTCCGCCGATCGCTTCCATCCTTTCCATCATGTTGCGCAGGCCGATGCCGCGCTGCGGGTGCACGGCCACGCCGTCGGCGTCGAAGCCGGTGCCGTCGTCCTCGACCGCCAGGGTCAAGCAACGCCCCGCCCGCACCAGGGCGATGTCGATGCGGGTGGCGCCCGCGTGGCGCTCGACATTGGTCAGGGCTTCCTGGGCCACGCGGAACAGCACCGTGCCCACCATGTCGGGCAGGCCGTCAAGCGGGCCTTCGCTGCGGAAGCGCACCGGCATGCCGGCATGCTCGCCGAATTCGCTGGCCAGGTGGTCGAGCGCGGGCGCCAGGCCCAGGTCGTCCAGCAGGGTCGGACGCAGGTCGTGCGAGATGCGGCGCACTTCGCCCAGCACCGACTTCACCTGTTCCACCGTACGCTCCAGGCCCGCCTTGGCCTGCCGGCGCTGGGCCTCGTCGCCGCCCAGGCGGATGATGCCGGCCTCGAGCTGCAGTTTCACCGACACCAGGGCCTGGCTGATGCCGTCGTGCAGGTCGCGCGACAGGCGCGCCCGTTCTTCTTCCTGCGAGTCGACCACGCGCTGGGCCAGGGCCTTCAATTTGGCGTCGGCCACGCGGTGCTCGCTGATGTTCAGGGCCAGGCCGCCCATGGCCACCGTCAGCGCCGCCAGAATCGCCAGGCCCGCGATCCACAGCAGGGTCGCTTCGATGTTGCGCGACTGCTGGGCGTCGATCTGCGCCAGCGCGGCCTCGACGTCGTCGAGGTAGATGCCGGTGCCCATCATCCAGCCCCAGTGCGGCACCGGCACCACATAGCCCAGCTTGGGCGCCTGCTGGTTCGACGAGGGCTTGACCCAGCGGTAGCGCTGGAAGCCGCCGCCGGCCTTGGCGCGCCCGATCAGTCGCTGGATAGTGGGCTCGCCCAGGTCGTCGCGCCACTCCCACATGTCGGTGCCCACCAGCTCGGGCTGGCGCGGGTGCATCAGGTTCCTGCCCTGCATGTCGTACAGGAAGAAGTAGCCGTCGTCGCCGTAGCTGAGCGAGGCCAGGATGCGCTTGGCTTCCGCCAGGGTGGCGGGGTCGCTGCGGCCGGACCTGGTGAGGTGGGCGATCGAGCGCGTGGCCAGCGCCACGTAATGGCGCAGCTCCGCTTCCTTGCTGTCGAGGTAGGCGCGCTGGATGGTGGCGCGCTGCTGCTGCGCCAGGGTCACGGCCTGCTGGCGCACGAACAGCGCGATCGCCACCATGGCCACGATCAGCGGTGCGATCGCCAGGACGATGACTTTTTGCCTCAGCTGCATGGAGCGCTCGCATTAGAAAATTGCATGCGCGCATTCTACGCCCGCAGCCCGGCCGTGGCCTACGTAGTAGTGCGTAGCGCCTGCGTAATCATGCGCTTGCGACGCTATGAAGAGTGCAAGATACTCGCCGGTAGCAGTGAATAAGAGCGCCGGTTCCCGCCGGCGCATAAAGCACCAATTCCTTACCGGAGGAGTCACAATGAATCGTTCATCGGCAAGTCCAGCGAGCAAGCTCGGCTGGATTGCGCTATCGCTCCTGGGCGCGTTTTCGCTCGGGGTCGTCGCGGTCAAGCGCGGCGAAACCATCAACGCCATCTGGGTCGTCGCGGCGGCAGTCTGCGTCTACCTGATCGCCTACCGCTTCTACTCGCTCTTCATCGCCAGCAAGGTGATGCAGCTCGACCCCAAGCGCCAGACCCCGGCCTACAAGTACAACGACGGCCTGGACTACGTCCCGACCAACAAGTACGTGCTGTTCGGCCACCACTTCGCCGCGATCGCCGGCGCCGGCCCCCTGGTCGGCCCCGTGCTGGCGGCCCAGATGGGCTACCTTCCCAGCATGATGTGGATCCTGGCCGGCGTCGTGTTCGCCGGCGCGGTGCAGGACTTCCTGGTGCTGTTCCTGTCCACCCGCCGCGACGGCCGCTCGCTGGGCGACCTGATCAAGTCGGAGATGGGCGAGGTCCCGGGCATGATCGCCCTGCTCGGCACCTTCATGATCATGGTGATCATCCTGGCGGTGCTGGCCCTGATCGTGGTGAAGGCGCTGACCGGTTCCCCATGGGGCACCTTCACCGTGATGGCGACGATCCCGATCGCGCTGTTCATGGGCCTGTATACGCGCTACGTGCGCGTGGGCCGCATCGGTGAAGTCTCCCTGATCGGCTTCGTGCTGCTGATGCTGGCCATTATCGGCGGCCAGTGGGTGCACGATTCGCCGGTCCTGGGCCCGATGTTCACCTTCACCGGCACCGAGCTGACCTGGATGCTGATCGGCTACGGCTTCGTCGCCGCCGTGATCCCCGTGTGGCTGCTGCTGGCGCCGCGCGACTACCTGTCGACCTTCCTGAAGATCGGCACCATCGTCGGCCTGGCGATCGGCATCCTGGTGGTGGCGCCGGACCTGCGCATGCCGGCCGTGACCAAGTTCATCGACGGCACCGGCCCGGTGTGGTCGGGCAACCTGTTCCCCTTCCTGTTCATCACCATCGCCTGCGGCGCGGTGTCGGGCTTCCACGCCCTGATCTCGTCGGGCACCACACCGAAGATGATCGAGAACGAATCGCACGCCCGCTTCATCGGCTACGGCGGCATGCTGATGGAATCGTTTGTGGCCATCATGGCCCTGGTGGCCGCGGCGACCATCGACCCGGGCGTCTACTTCGCGATGAACAGCCCGGCCGCGGTGCTGGGCACGACGGCGCAGTCGGCCGCGGCCGCGGTGACGAACATGGGCTTCGTGATCACGCCTGAAGCGCTGGAGCAGATGGCCAAGGACGTCGGCGAGCACACCATCATCTCGCGTGCCGGTGGCGCGCCGACCCTGGCGGTGGGCATGGCCCACATCCTGTCGAACGTGATCGGCGGCCAGGCCATGATGGCATTCTGGTACCACTTCGCGATCCTGTTCGAAGCCTTGTTCATCCTGACCGCGGTGGACGCCGGCACCCGCGCCGGCCGCTTCATGCTGCAAGACCTGCTGGGCGCCTTCGCACCGTCGCTCAAGCGCACCGAGTCGCTGCCGGCCAACCTGCTGGCGACCGGCCTGTGCGTGGCGGCCTGGGGCTACTTCCTGTACCAGGGCGTGGTCGATCCGCTGGGCGGCATCAACACCCTGTGGCCGCTGTTCGGCATCGCCAACCAGATGCTGGCCGGTATCGCGCTGATGCTGGGCACCTGCGTGCTGTTCAAGATGAAGCGCGCGCAGTACGCCTGGGTCACCATCGTGCCGACCCTGTGGCTGCTGGCCTGCACCCTGACCGCCGGCTGGCAGAAGATCTTCGACGCCAACCCGAAGGTCGGCTTCATCGCCCACGCCAACAAGTTCCAGGCCGCGCACGACGCCGGCCAGGTGCTGGCCCCGGCCAAGTCGGTGGAGCAGATGGAACGCATCATCTTCAACGACTATGTCGATGCGACCCTGGCGGGCTTCTTCATGTTCGTGGTGGTGGCGGTGCTGTTCTACGGCGTGCGCACCGTGCTGGCGGCCCGTTCGGCCGGCGGCCCGACCGCGAAGGAGACCGCGTACGTCGCCATGCCCAACCCGCAGGTGCAATGATGTTCGGCTCGCTGGCACAGGCAGGCAAGTACCTCGGACAGAGTCTGCGCCTGATGGTCGGCCTGCCCGAGTACGACACCTACCTGGCGCACATGGAGCGTACCCATCCGGACCAGACGCCGATGAGCTACGAGGAGTTCTTCCGTGAGCGGCAGGAGGCGAGGTATAACGGGTCGAGGGCCGGCTGCTGTTGAGAAGTGACGGAGGGGACGCGAAAGCGTCCCCTTCTTTTTTGTTTCACACCTTCCGCCAATCCGCTCACCACCAGCCATAAGGCCGTCATCCCCGCGCAGGCGGGGACCCAAGTTTGCCTGCGTACATCCTACGGCACACTCGGCCGGTGCGCGACGAACTTGGCCCCTCCTTCGCGGGGATGACGTATTGAGGTGCGTAACCATCCTCGACACTAAAAGCTAATCGGCGCTTCACCCGTACCCACCCCATTGCGTTCCCTCAAAGTCCCCTCCCCCCGCTAACCGTATATTTTTTTCTTGCGGGAATTTGCATTCCGCAAAGGAGGACCAGCTACGTCCCTTGCCGGTCCGCTTCGCCGTCCGCCTGCGGGAACCGCAATGCCGAACTTCGAGCGCTCGAGCCTGAACCAGAAGCTGACCATCATCTCGCTGCTCTCCACGGCGACCGCCCTCCTGTTCGTGTTCGCCGCCTTCGCCGTGACCTCGGTCATCAACCACCGCCAGCACGAAGCGATGCAGCTGGCCTCCTTCGCGCGCGTGATCGGGGCGGCCAGCGCCAGCGACCTGCTGCTGGTCGACCGCGACCAGGCCCGGGCCACCCTGGCCGCCCTCGAAGCCCAGCGCGGGATCTCGGCCGCGGTGCTGTTCGATCGCCTGGGCCGGCCGCTGGCGCGCTACCAGGCCGCCGGCCGCCTCGACGCCGGGCTGGAGGAACTCGATGGGGTCGACGCCGCCACCCTGGCCCAGGCCAACCAGGACGGCCGCGCCCTGCTGTCGCGCCACATGCGCCACTACCACGAGGTGCGCCTTGGCCAGATGGCGGTCGGCGTCGTCATGGTCGAAGCCGACCTGCTGCCGATGTGGCTCGACATCCTCGCCAGCCTGGCCGTGATCGGCCTGGCCATGGGCGCCTCGCTGCCCGTGGCCCTGGTGCTGGCCGGACGCTTCAAGCGCAGCATCCTGGAGCCGGTCACCAAGCTGATCCAGGCTGCGCAGAAGGTCTCCACCAGCCAGAACTACGGCCTGCGCATCAGCCACGGCCGCAGCGACGAACTGGGCGCCCTGATCGACAGCTTCAACACCATGATGGCCCAGATCGAGGACCGCGGCGCCGCGCTGCTGCACCACCGCGACGAGCTGGAACGCCAGGTCGGCGTGCGCACCGAGCAGCTGGAAAAAGCGAAGAACGCGGCCGAAGCGGCCAGCCGCGCCAAGAGCGCCTTCCTCGCCACCATGAGCCACGAGATCCGCACGCCCATGAACGGGGTGCTGGGCATGACCGAGATGCTGCTGGCCACCCAGCTCACCGAAGCCCAGCGCAGCTACACCACCCTGGTCAAGCGCTCGGGCGAGCACCTCCTGGTGATCATCAACGACATCCTCGACTTTTCGAAGATCGAGGCCGGCAAGCTGACCATCGAATACATCAACTTCAATCTCTGGGACCTGCTGGACGACATCCACAACGTCTACACCCCGCAGGCCGCCGCCAAGGGCATCGGCTTCGACTTCGACATCGCCAACGACATCCCGGTGGCGATCTGCGGCGATCCGAACCGGCTGCGCCAGATCATGGCCAACCTGCTCGGCAACGCGATCAAGTTCACCGAGCAGGGCCGCATCCTGGCGCGCGTGCGCGTCGCCGGCGAGGACACGCAGCAGGTACAGCTGCGCTTCGAGGTGCACGATACCGGTATCGGCATCTCGCGCGAGGCGCGCGCCCGCATTTTCAACGCCTTCTCCCAGGCCGACGATTCCACCACCCGCAAGTACGGCGGCACCGGGCTGGGGCTGGCGATCTCGAAGCAGCTGGTGGAGCTGATGGGTGGGACGATCGGCGTCGACAACGCGGCCCAGCGCGGTTCGATCTTCTGGTTCACGGTCGGCTTCGACAAGCGCCGCGTCGATCCGGACGCTCCCGGCCACCGCCAGCACACCCTGGAGAACCTGCGCGTGCTGGTGATCGACGAGCAGGACGAGAGCCGCGAAGACCTGGTGCAGCAGCTCGTGGCCTGGCGCGCCAGCTGCGAGGGCGCGGCCAGCGCGGCGGCCGGCTACGAACGTTTGCTGGGCGCGGCCCGTGCCGGCCGTCCCTTCGATGCCGCGGTGCTCGACATGGAACTGGCGCAAACCAGCGGCCTGGCGCTGGCCGCGGCGATCCACGCCGAGCCGGCGGCGCGCGCCACCCAGCTGGTGCTGCTCAGTCCCGAACGGCAGGCGGCCGACCCGGTGCAGCGGCGCGAGGCCGGCGTGGCCTACCAGCTCGTCAAGCCGGCGCGCGCGGCCGACCTGTATGCCTGCCTGGCCGCACGCGCGGCGCGGCTGCATGGGGCGCCGGCCGACACCAAGGCCCAGCATCACGCCGCGCACGCCGGCCTGCCGATCGCGCCGGCCGCGCGCCCGTCCTCGGGACGGCGCGCGCGCCGCGTGCTGCTGGCCGAGGACAATCCGGTCAACGTCGAGGTGGCCAGGGCCATGCTGGAAAGCCTGGGGCTGGAAGCGCATTGCGCCCGCAACGGCGAGGAAGCGCTGCATGCGGTGCGCGACGGCGGCTGGGACGCGGTGCTGATGGATTGCCAGATGCCGGTGATGGACGGCTTCGCCGCCACCTCGGCGATCCGGCGCCACGAGCGCGAGGCGGGCCGTGCCCGCAAGCTGCCGGTCATCGCCATCACCGCCAACGCCCTGCAGGGCGACCGCGAAGCCTGCCTGGCGGCGGGAATGGACGACTACCTGTCCAAGCCCTTCAGCCAGCAGCAGCTGGCCGGCGTGATCGGACGCTGGGTGGCGCTGCCGCTGAGCGCGACGCAGCACCACGGCGACACGCCCGCCCCCGCGCCTGCGCCTGCGCCGGCGCGTCCCGCCGCACCTTCGCCGCCGCGCCACGACGCGGTGAACCTGGCCGCGCTGGAATACATCCGCGCCCTCAGCCGCGACGGCGGCGACGCGCTGGTGCAGAAGGTGGTGGCGGCCTTCGTGGCCGACACGCCGCGCCACCTGGCTTCGCTGCGCCAGTCGCTGGCCGGCAGCGACCCCGAAGGACTGCGCCGCGTCGCCCACAGCCTCAAGTCGGCCAGCGCCAACATCGGCGCCGCGCGCATGGCGGCGCTGTGCCGCGATCTCGAGCAATTGGGGCGCGCCGGCAGCGTCGCCGGCGCCGCTCCCGTCTTCACCGACATGGAAAGCGAATTCCTGTCGGTACGCGAATCGCTTCACGCTCTCCTAGAAAAGGAAACCTAGCATGCCAGCCACTGCCCAACCCCAGCGCGGGACGGTCCTGGTCGCCGACGACGATCCGGTGATGCGCCTGCTGATGCTCGAGATGCTGGCCCAGGTCGGGCTCGACGCCATCGAGGCGGCGGACGGACTCGAAGCGGTCGACCTGGCGCGCTCGCGCAGCCCGGACCTGATCCTGATGGATGTCGACATGCCGCGCATGGACGGCTTCGCGGCCTGCAGCGCCATCCGCGCCCGGGAACGCGACGGCGCCGGCGTGCCGATCGTGATGGTCACCGGCGGCGACGACGTCGAGGCGGTCACCCACGCCTACGAGGCCGGCGCCACCGACTTCGTCTCCAAGCCGATCAACTGGCCCATCCTCGGCCACCGGGTGCTGTATGTGCTGCGCGCCAGCGACGCCATCGCGCGCCTGCGCATCGCCGACGCCCACAACCGCGCGGTGCTGGCGGCGATCCCCGACACCTTCTTCCGCATGAATGCCGACGGCTTCTATCTGGACTATGAGCCGGGCCATGAGCGCAGCGGGCGCGGACGCAGCGTGCAGGCGGCCGGTATCGAGCGCGGCGTCTCCGGCCGGCAGATGGTCGGGACTTACATCGGCGACGTGCTGCCGGCCGACATCGCGCACCGCATGCTGGAGCAGATCAAGACCGTGCTGGCCACCCAGCAGGTGCGCTCGGTCGAATACGAAGTCACGGAATGCGGCGAGGTACGCCATGTCGAGGCGCGCCTGGTCGCCACCGGCGCCTCGCAGGTCCTGGGCCTGGTGCGCGACATCAGCGAACGCAAGCGAGCCGAGGAGCAGATCCGGCGCCTGGCCTATTGCGACGGCCTGACCGGCATCCCGAACCGCCAGGCCTTCCTCGAGACGCTGGAGCGCGAGCTGCAGCGCTCCAAGATGGGCAACAAGAAGTTCGCGGTGCTGTTCATGGACCTGGACGCCTTCAAGCGCATCAACGACACGCTCGGCCACAATGCGGGCGACGCGCTGCTCAAGATGGTCTCCGAACGCCTGCGCGACACCACGCGCCCCAGCGACCTGGTGTCGCGGGGCGACAACGCGACCAACCTGGCGCGCCTGGGCGGCGACGAGTTCACCATCCTGATCCCCGACCTGGAGCGGGTCGAGCACGCGCTCAACGTCGCGCACCGGGTCAAGGAGGCGATGCGCCGGCCCTTCCTCATCGAGGGCAACGAGATCTTCGTCACGGCCAGCATCGGCATCTCGCTGTTCCCGGAAGACGGCGACGACTGCGGCTCGCTGCTCAAGTACGCCGACACCGCCATGTACCACGCCAAGAACTGCGGCAAGAACAACGCCAAGCTGTACAGCTCTTCGCTGACGATGCAGATCATGAGCCACGTGAAGCTCGAGGTCGGCCTGCGCAAGGCGTTGCAGAACGACGAGCTGTACCTGCTTTACCAGCCGCAGCGCGACGTAGCAAGTGCCGAGATCGTGGGCGTCGAGGCCCTGGTGCGCTGGCGCCATCCGGAACGCGGGCTGGTGCCGCCCACCGAGTTCATCCCGCTGGCCGAGGAGACCGGCCTGATCGTCCCGATCGGCGAATGGGTGCTGCGCACCGCCTGCCGCCAGGCGCGCGCCTGGCAGCGCCAGACCGGGCGCACGATGCGCATGGCGGTCAACCTCTCGGCCAAGCAGTTCAAGGACGAGAACCTGTCGCAGATCGTGGTCTCGGCCCTGCACGACACCGGGCTCGACCCGCGCCTGCTGGAGCTGGAGCTGACCGAAGGCACCCTGATGGACGACGCGCGCGCCACGCTCGCCACGCTGGAGCAGTTGCGCGGCATTGGCGTCTACCTGTCGATCGACGACTTCGGCACCGGCTACTCGTCGATGAACTACCTCAAGCGCTTCGACGTGCGGGCCCTGAAGATCGACCGCAGCTTCATCTGCGGGCTGCCGCAGGATTCCGAGAACGCGGCCATCACCCGCGCCATCATCGCGATGGCGCACGGACTCAAGATGGTGGTGGTGGCGGAAGGGGTCGAGACCGGCGAGCAGCTGCTGCTGCTCGAGGAGTATGGCTGCGACATGGTGCAGGGCTACTTCCTGGGGCGGCCGTCGAATGCCGAGGCGATCACGGAGATGCTGGGACCCATGACGCTGGCGCTACCCGCAAAGTAGGGTTGGCGGCGGAGCCGCCAACCCTACCTTGAGCTTCGCCCTTATCGGACGAAGCGCAAGGTATGCTGGATCTTCCCCGGCAGCAGCGGCAGCGGCCTGCCTTCTGCCCAGGCGTCATGCCCGGCCAGGAAGTAAGGCGACAGCGGATGCCCGCTCTGCCCACCCGGCATGTTGTACAAGCCTTCTTCCTCGCGCCCCGGCGACAGGGTCATGCGCTCTGACTGGCCGAACTTCGGCCCCGCCACGCGCGGCATGTGGGCGTCGCCCGGCAGGCGGTCGCCAGGTGCGGCCAGCAGGAAGCGCAGCGCCGGCACCGCCATGCTGATCGGATGGGCCACGTTGGCGGTATTGCGCGCGCCCCAGCTGGCGTCGGCCAGGTTCTTGCCCTCGTCCTCGATGGCTGCGATGACGCGGTCGATCGCCGCCAGCTGCACCGCCTGCCAGCTCGGGTAGCCGCCCGGCAGCCAGCCCGGCGGCTGCTCGTCGAGCAGGCGCGCCAGCACCAGCGGCCAGCGGCTGCCGGCCAGCGCGGCGGTGGCCTTGGGGTCGCGTTCCTTGAGCGCCGCGTTGGCCTGACCGTACAGCAGGTCGTACAGCGCCCACATGAAGTCGCGCGCCAGCCGGTAGCCGCTTGAATCGACACTGGCGCGGCCGTCCCAGCTGGTCTCCAGCAGGCGGCGAAATTCGGCGCGCTGCGGCTTGCCGTTCAGGGCGCTGGCATCGAGGGCCGCCAGGGCGCGCCGGCGCCACTCGGCGATGAACAGGGCGCGGTCGTCGAGCGAAGCGCCGAAGGCCTGGCGCACGTCCATCCGGCCGCCCAGCGCCAGCAGGCCGTCGTGCAGCTGGCGGTTGCGCGCGCCCAGGTCGAAGCCGCCGTCGCCGATGCGCTCGGCCCCGGCGCCCATCAGCTGGCGGCTGTTGGCGGTGGTGATCTGGCCGTCGCCCGGGTTCAGCACGCGCGGGTAGTCCGCGGCGGGCAGCACGCCCTGCCAGGTCGGCGCCCGGCCGTCCGGATCGAGCGGGAAGGTGGCGACCTCCGGCGGGGTGCTACGCCGGGGCAGCACGCCGGCGATGGTCCAGCCGATGTTGCCGCGCGCGTCGCCGGCCACGAAGTTCTGGGCCGGGATGCCGTCGATGGCGGCCACCGCCAGCGCCTCGTCGACGCTGCGCGCGCTTTCCAGCTTGAGGTGGTTCAGGTTCAGGGCCTGCGGGTCGTGGGCGATCCAGTGGACGGCATAGTCGCGTCCGCCCACCGTGCGGATCGGCCCGAGCGAGGTCTCGCGCACCACGAAGCGTTCGGCGGGCGCGCCCTTCACGGCGATCAGTTCGACGTGCTCGCGCGGGGTCTCCCAGCCGTTCGGCGTGCGCACCTGGCCGGCCTTGGCCGCATCCGTGCCCAGCTCGACCAGGTCGAGCAGGTCGGCGTAGCTGTTGGTGAAGCTCCAGGCCACCTGGCCGTTGCTGCCGACGATGATCGAAGGCGGCGCGCCCGGCAGGGTCACGCCCACCAGGCGGCGCTGGCCGACGGCCGGGTCGGGGAAGCGCAGCACCATCCGGAACCAGGTATTGGGCAACTGCAGGCCCAGGTGCATGTCGTCCGAGACGATCGCCGCGCCGCTGGCGGTGCGGGCGCCAGCCACCGCGTAATTGTTGCTGCCGACGGCATCGGCGAAGTCCGCGCCGGCCAGCTTGATGGGCGCCTGGGCGTTGGTTCCCAGCGCGCCTCCCCACCAGTCAGGCGCATGCGCGGGCAGCGGAGCCGGCGCGGGCGGCGCGCCGCCGTCGAGGGTGGCGTCGATGGCGCTGGCGGCGGGCAGCAGGAAGGCCAGCTGGGCGGGGTCGCTATGCTCGCGCATCCAGCCGCGCGCGATCTCGCGCGGCGCCACATTGTTCTGCAGGTCGATGTACATCGCCCACACGACCAGCAGCGAATCCTGGGCGGTCCAGGGACGCGGCGCGGCGCCGGTCAGGGCGTATTCGAAGGGCCGCGCGCGCAGCGCGTCGAGGCCGTCGTTGACGCCGGCGACATAACGGTCCAGCAGGACGCGTTCGGGACCAGCCAGACGGGCAAGCATGGCCTCGGCGCGGGCGCGGAAGCGGTGCAGGCGGTGCTCGCGGTCGAGCGGCAGCGCCTTGGGACCGAACAGCTCGGCCAGCTCGCCGGCCGCGGTGCGGCGCAGCAGGTCCATCTGGAAGAAGCGCTCCTGGGCGTGCACGAAGCCGGTCGCATAGGCGACGTCGGCGCGGCTGGCTCCCTGGATCACCGGCACCCCGGCCTGGTCGCGTCCCACCGTCACCTCGGCCGCCAGGCCCGGCGCCTTGCGCTCGCCGTCGAGCTGGGCCAGGCTGCCGCGCAGGTACAGCCAGGCGCCGAGCAGGGCCAGCAGTACCAGTCCCAGCACCGCGGTGATCGCCCGCAGCGTCCAGGTTTTCCATCCACGCTTGCGCATGTCTCCTCCTTGTTTTTAGGGGGCGTATCTTGCCAGAAAATTTGGCGAATGGGCGTACGGTCGTGCGAAAAATGCCGGATGGGCGCCCACTGGAGCGTGGCGCCCTCACACCCAGCGGCGCGCACTATTGATATGGTCCATGAAAATGCGCGGCGGCGGCCCTATGCTATGCTGTCCTGGCGCCATCCACGGCGCAAAGGGAGGACCCATGCGCACATCCACGTGTACATCCATGCGTATTCCTGCTCGTGTTCCTGTCGCTGCAGCCGTCCTGGCCTGTCTCGCGCCACTGTTGACCGCCTGCGCCGTCACCCCGGAGGAACGCGCCGCCCGCATGCAAGCCGACATGGCGCAGATGATCGCCGTCTACGGTCCGGCCTGCACCCGCCTCGGCTATGCGGCCGACGGCGATCCCTGGCGCCAGTGCGTCCTGCAGCTCAGCACGAAGGACGAACTCCATCGTCTCGGCAACGCTTCGTACCACGGAGGCTGGGGTCCGCCGTACTGGCGTGGCCGGGGCTACTGGGGACCGTACTGGTGAGCAGGCGCGCAAAGGCGGCCTTGGTCATCGGCGTGCGGCGCGCCAGCAGGCGCTCCACCGTCTGTTGCGCATGGCGCAGCAGGCGCGGATAGCGCACGTCCGGCGGATGCAAGCTCAGGCGGATGAGCGGCGCCCGCGCCAGCCAGGCGGCGGTGAGGTCGGCCGCCAGCGGCGAGACGATGCGGCCGCTGCGGTTGCGCGCGGTATACACCAGCGAGGGTGAAAACGGCGACAGGCGCGGATCCGGCCCCTGTCCCGCCGCGCCGCCGCCGAGCGCGTGAAAGCGGGTGAAGGTGGTGGTGTAGGCGAAACCAAAGCGGCGCAGGGCGCGCCAGGCGCCCTCGCCCATCAGCCAGGCCGGCGGCACGAAGCCGCTGACCGGCCAGCCCTGGGCCGCGAACCAGTCCAGCCCGAGCCGCAGCCGGCGCGCGGCTTCTTCTTCCGCCAGGGCCGCGAATTCTCCTTCGCGGCTGTAGGTGCCGCGCAGGAAGCGCTCGCGCCAGCCCCGCCCGCGCGGCGCGGTGTCGAGATGGGTATGGCCGTGCAGGCACAGCTCGTCGCCGCGCGCCAGCATCGCGTCCAGGCCGGCGCGCATCGCGGCGAAGTCGCCGCCGGCGCGGTGGTAGGCCGGCACCACCAGCCAGGTCAACGGAATGTCGGCCACTTCACGGATGGCCTGGGCCAGGCGCCGGCACTCGTCCCAGGTGGCCGGGGCCACGTCGTGGATCGAGACGCACAGCGCAAGCTTAGTCGGTGACACAGATGCGCTCCAGCGCCGGCTGCGCCGCCTGCCCCGCGCCCAGCAGGCTGTGATAACGGCGCAGGATCTGCGGGAAGATCTGCTTCCAGTCGAAGTATTCGCTGGTCTTGTGGCGGGCATGCCGGCCAAGCGCGGCCAGGTCGCGCTGGTAGATGGCCTCGATGGCGCCGGCCAGGCTGTCGGCGCAGTTCGGGCGGGCCAGGATCCCGGAGCGTTCGTCCACCAGCTCGGCCACTCCCCCGCCGCCCGTGCCCACCACCGGCAGGCCGCACGCCATCGCTTCCAGTACGATCAGGCCGAAGGTTTCGCAGTCGCCCGGGTGCACCAGCACGTCGCAGCTGGCCAGCAGGCGCGCCAGTGCGCGCTGGTCGCGCTGGAAAGGCAGCACGCTGATGCGCTCGTGCGAGGGCGGCGCGTCGCCGCCGCCCACCATCAGCAGGTGGTAAGGCGCGCCCAGCTTGCGCACGGCCTCGCCCAGCAGCGACAGCTTCTTGTCGGGCGTGAAGCGGCCCGCGTAGACCAGCAGGCGCGCGCCTGGTGGCAGGCCCAGCTCGGCGCGCAGGCCGGGGTCGCGCCGGTCCGGCCGGAACACCTCGCTGTCGATGCCGAGCGGCTGCTGCAACGCGCCGCGCACGCCCATGGCGTCGAGCTGCTCGACCATCAGGCGGCTGGGCGCCAGCACCAGGTCGAACTCGCGGTACAGGTGGGCCAGGTATTTGTGGGTGGCCTGGCGCGCGGCCTGGCCGAAGCGGTTCTCGACCAGGCGCGGCAGGTCGGAATGGTAGAAGGCGATGGCCGGCACGCCGCAGCGCTCGCGCAAGCGCAGGGCGGCCCAGGCGCTGTGGCCGGCATCGCCGACCTCGACCAGGTCGGGGCCGGCGGCGCGCAGGCGGCGCTCCAGGGCCGCGACCGAGACCGGCATGCGGTAGCCGTTGATGCCGGGCAGCGGCACGCCCGGCACGCGCACCAGCGAAGGAAGTTCGCCGCCGTCGTCCACATTGGGGCTGAGAATGGTGTGGCGCATCTGCCCGGTGCGGGCCAGCCATTGGGATTTTGCGTTCAGGTAGGTGCTGACGCCGCCGCCTTCCGCGGCATAGAACATCGTGATATCGACGAGGTGCATGTCGGGTCCGCTGAAAGTGCCAACGATAGCAGCGGCCGGCGCAAGCGGTTTGTGCGCACGCACACGGAGTTGCACACGCAGCCGCGCTTGTTTCCTGCCTGCTGACTGCGGTCTGCTACCGGAAGTCGTTACGGACAATTATGCGCTGCGGCGATCGATCATGGCGCGCGCAATGGTGCCGGCGTCGACGTATTCGAGCTCGCCGCCCACGGGCACGCCGCGCGCCAGACGGCTGACCCTGAGGCCGCGCGCCTTCAGCATTTCACTGATGTAATGGGCGGTCGCTTCGCCCTCGTTGGTGAAGTTGGTGGCCAGCACCACCTCCTGGACCACGCCGTCTGCGGCGCGGTTGACCAGCTTGTCCAGGTGCAGGTCCTTGGGGCCGATGCCGTCCAGCGGCGACAGCCTGCCCATCAACACGAAATACAGACCCTTGTAGGTCAGGGTCTGCTCGATCATCAACTGGTCGGCCGGGGTTTCCACCACGCACAGCAAGGCGCGCTCGCGCGCCTCGTCGGCGCACAGGTCGCAGACCTCGGTGTCCGAGAAGGTATTACACATGGCGCAGTGGTGCACCGTGTCCACTGCCTGGTAGAGCGCGCGCGACAGCTGGGCCGCGCCTTCGCGGTCGTGCTGCAGCAGGTGGAAGGCCATGCGCTGGGCCGACTTGGGACCCACGCCCGGCAGGCGGCGCAGGCTTTCAGTGAGGAATTCGAGGGACTTGGACATCTCAGCCCCCGCTCGGGCGCTGGCGCCAGGCGTCCAGGGCCGGTGCGGTCATGAGGGGCGCGAACTCGGTGATCTCGTAGCGCGCCACGCCGGCCTGGCGAAACGGATCCTCGCCCAGCACCGCTTCCAGGGCCGCGCGGCTGGGCGCGTCGGCGAGGATGATGCCGCCCTCGCGCGGCACCTTGGGCCCGGACATCAGGAAGCGCCCGGCCGCGTACTGCGCGGCGAGGAATTCCCGGTGGGCGGCCAGGTGCGCGTCGATGCGTTCGAGCGGCGCGGTGTAGCTGAGCGAGACGATGAACATGCGGCCTTGGCCTCAGAACGGCATCTTGAAGCCAGGCGGCAGCGGCATGCCGGCGGTCAGGCCGCTCATCTTCTCGGCGGAAGTCGCCTCGGCCTTGCGCACGGCGTCGTTGAAGGCGGCCGCCACCAGGTCTTCCAGCATGTCGCGGTCGTCGCCCAGCAGCGACGGGTCGATGGTGACGCGCTTGACGTCGTTCTTGCAGGTCATCACGACCTTGACCAGGCCGGCGCCCGACTGGCCTTCGACTTCGATCTGAGCCAGCTGCTCCTGCGCCTTCTTCATGTTGTCCTGCATGGCCTGCGCCTGCTTCATCAGGCCTGCGAGCTGGTTTTTCATCATGGTGGATTCTCCAAAAAGTCCGTATGGGTAAATAGGTTCGGAAGATGCTCAGGCGGCCGGCGGCTTGACCGAGCCGGGCACGATGAAGGCGTCGAACATGCGCTCCATCTCCTGCACGAAGGCGTCGGCGCCCACCGTGGCTTCGGCCTGGCGCTGGCGCTCCTCGCGCGCCGCCTTCTGCTCGGCGCCGGCGGTGTACCACACGGGGCCGATCTCGGTGTCGACGGTGACGCGCACATTCGGGAAGTGGTCCTGCAGGGCCGCGGCCAGCTTCTCGCTGTTGCCGCTGGCGCGCAGGGTATCGACCGGGACGCGCAGGCGGAAGCTCACGGCGCGCTCGGCCGCCACGCAGGCGATCAATTCGGTCTGCAGGGCCAGCTGCTGGGCCACGCCGCGCAGCGGCAGGCTGCCGGCCAGGGCCGGCCAGTTGCCGTCCCAGCCGATTTCCGGCACGGGCGTAACGACATAGGGGTGCGGCGGCGCGG